>NZ_BSVC01000009.1 GCF_030269905.1 Pelosinus sp. IPA-1
CAATGTCAAGTTCTCCACATTGGCACCCAACGTGTAGGCAATACTTGATAATACGGTATCTATACCTTCACCAGCGTTTTCCACCACAACATCGCTAACGTTGTCAACCACATAGGTATCGTTGCCCATGCCGCCTATCATGGTGTCCGCGCCCGAACCACCGTCCAGAATATTATTACCACTGTTGCCTGTAATGACGTTGTTAAGTTCATTACCATTACCATTAATGTTACCAGTACCATAAAGAATCAGGTTTTCAACATTGGCGCCCAATATTGAGGTAGCTAGATTGGAATAGACTGTATCTATTCCTTCACCAGGGTTCTCCACCACAACGTCTCCTACATTGTCTACCACATAGGTGTCATTGCCCAGACCTCCAGCCATATAGTCCGCACCAGCACCACCATTGAGTATATTATCCGCCTGGTTGCCAATTAATGTATCATTCCCCGTTCCCCCAATTGCATTTTCAATAAGAGAACGAGTATCTCCGTTATAAAGCAAAGCATTTGCCACATTACCTGGCGCAGTATTCCCATTACCAAGATCCGCTAATTGATTGCTGTCAAACGTACTCCATTGCCCGGGTCGTAAATCGACCTTAAGATTTGTTGTATATGCAGATAAATCATATGTATCATGTCCACCACCATCCCATATCGTTTGGAAAATCTTAGATTGTGTTGGATCAAATTTATAAACACTATCCCCTGCATTATAAGTATAATTAGCACCATACAAATATTGAACAGCCGCAATATCATCCATCATGGGCCCATAAGCATAACTATCGTCTCCGTTAGTATAACCATTGGACGCTCCCGTATAACTTTTATAACTCATAACAGTATACGCCATGGAATCATGATAACTATCATTTGGGTCATTCAAGTTAACTTGATATCCATCTGTATCATGCGGATGCTTCAAGCCCAATGCATGACCGATTTCATGCATAATTGTATGATAATCATAGCTACCTACTACCGGATTATTCGGTGAATATGCCGTATTATTACCATACCAAACATCTGCTTTAGTCATATCTCCAAAACTATCCCACCACTGCCATGTGGTAGAGGTATTAGGTACTTTACTTTCTCCTATCTTTATGTTAGCCCACGAACTAGAGGGAGCTACCTCAATCATAGTAAGATTACACACAGATCCCCATTGTTTAAAAGCCGTCCTAACCGCATCTATCTGTATAGATGTTAATGGTGAAAAGGATTGATATTCATTCTTTTCACCTGTTGCACTCCAAGTAGATGTAGGCATAGAATAAAAAACTACACCAGTATCCCAATGTAATACCTTATTGTTATTTACCGTAAGAAGCGAGTCAATCGTTGGGTTATTAGTTGTCCCTGCAACCGATTGGCTACTGGCAACCTGATCATTACTTGAAGAAGAATTCTGTTCCCAATTAACTTCTTGGTTTTTATCATCCATGATAATAAATCTCCCTTTTTCCGCTAATTATAACATAAAGGGAAAAATAGTAAAATACACCAAAGGGTATAGATAATCCCCCCCTACAAAGCAATATAAAATCCACTAAAACCATCAAAAAAACAAAACAGCTAAACCACTAAGGTTATAGCTGTTTTGTTTGACTATTTTAACTGTGTATGTCGTATATGAACCAACTGAATAAAATATTTATGATACTTCTCCCACAACATTTCATTCCTGCTCTTTCAACCTATCCAATATTGAGATTCATCAATATAAAAGTAACGTTTATACTTGCACATAAAAGTAATTATGGGAGTATTCATCCTTTTGAATATATCACAATCACTTTGTTATATATTTATAGGTTCGCTCTAAACCATCTGTAAGTACAACCTTCCACTCCCAACCAAGCTTTTCCCGTGCCGCTTGATTGCAAAGTATCGATCTATATATATCCCCTTCACGCACGGGATAACACCTTTTTTCCACTTGTTTTCCAGCAACTTGCTCCATTACCTCAATCAAATGATTGACACTAACTTCCGTCTGGGTACTAACATTATATACAGCATTCACATTGGGAGTCATGAGTGCTTGATAATTAGCTGCTGCCACATCACCAGCATAAATAAAATCACGCGTCTGTCCTCCATCACCATATATGTTTAGCACCTCATTTTGACCGATTCTGCGGACAAAAATACTAACTACCCCGCCTTCGCCTCCATCCCCCTGCCGCTCACCATAAACATTTGCATATCGTAACACTACATATTCTAAACCATATACTTGCTGATACACTTGCAAATATTTTTCCACAGTCAACTTGCTCAGGCCATAAAAGGATGTAGGTCTAGTTTCTGCACTTTCCATGATAGGTACATTATTGACATCACCATATGCCGCCGCAGTAGATGCAAACACCACTCGTTTTACTTCTGTCTTACGACATGCTTCCAACATATTTACAGTACCTAATATATTAATTTGACAATCATAATCAGGTCTTTCTAAAGAAACAGGTACCTTAGTTTGCGCTGCTAAGTGAATTACAGCATCAAAATTTTCACTTATAAATACATCTAATAGCTTTTCACTACAGATATCCATCTCAATAAGCTTTACTCCTGCAGGTATATTCTCCCTAAGTCCGGAACTCAAATTATCTACAACTACCACCTGGCATTGTTCCTGCATCAATTTTTCTATTACATGCGAACCGATAAAACCAGCTCCGCCAGTGACTAAAACTTTCAAGTTAAAACCTCCACTTATACATATAGTAGTTAAATTTTGTTTCACTCACCTTTTACAACAGCTACAGACCTATTCCCCTTTTTTTAACCTTTGCACTTCTTCTTTTAATATGCCTAATTCCTGGGATATCATCTTTATTTTGTATGAAGTTCTTGATAAAGCAACTGTTAGACTAAAAATGATAGACATTGAAATTACAATGCCAAAAAGAAATAACGCATTAGCAGGAATTTCAATAGCAAACTCTTTGGCTAAATTGAGTAATAACGGAGGATATGCTGCAAGTACCAGTATTGCTGAATTTAACACAAGCCAAAGTAACGCATACTTAAGATCAAGTTGAAATTTTCTAATCATTTTTAAAGAAAATAGCATTGATATACTAGAAAATACTATCAAGATGACCTGCAACCTAATTGGCAACATATTATACTACCTCTCTTACCTCATCCTCTTTTGTTTCGCGATATATCAATTAAAATAGCCAACGTAACTTTAATCATATAGTAAATTGATTGAATTATATTAATTGATGATTCACCATTGCATCGACTCTTCATAACTACCGGCTTCTCTATGATTTTACATGAATATCTCTTCAAAAAGACTAACGACTCTGGTTCAGGATAATCTTTAGGATAATTCCGAGCAAAAAGCTGAATAACCTTTTTGTTACACGCCCGAAAACCAGAAGTAGGATCAGTAAAGCACTGACGAGTCAAAAACCAGATCAATAAGGTAAAAAACTTAATACCAATTCGTCGAATTCTTGTTGACTGAAATCCAATTCCATTTATGTAACGCGATCCTATTACAAGATCTACCTCTTCCTTTCTCAGAGGTTCAATTAATTCTGAAATATATTCAGGGCTATGCTGACCGTCTCCATCTACTTGTATAGCAATATCATAACTATTCTTCTCAGCATATAAATAGCCGGTTTGCACTGCTCCGCCAATCCCTAAATTGCAAGGCAAGTCAATGACAGTAATCCCCTCTTCGCGACAAGCCCTTGCTGTATCATCTGTAGATCCGTCATTAATAACAAGGATATCATAGCCGAATTCGTTATATTTCTGCAAATCCCAGATTAAATTTCTAATATTTTCCCCTTCATTATAGGCAGGAATTATTATTAAAACTTTCATTATCCAACCCCACTCAATTATCTATTCACCTTAAACTCAAGTACCTTAAACAAGTAAGGAGGAAATTGAAAAGGTAAGCGCTTACTATGCATCAGATCAAATCCTGATTCTTGAATCGTATTTGAAAGATCGTCAATATTAGTATGATGATAATGACCTTTATTACCAAAGCCCGCTACTATTCTTCCTATACGATACATAATGTTTTCCGTTGGTCCAGAGACAATTAGCCGCCCTCCTGCTATTAATTTTTTTCGGAAAATATTTAGATATTCCTCAGGATTATGAATATGTTCAAGACTATCAGCAGCAATAATAAGTTCTAAAGAATTCTCTGGTATATCCAAAAATTCTTTATCACTAGTATGAAATTCTACCTTCAAATTTCTTTTTTTAGCTAATACTTTAGCAAACTGCGGATACAAATCAATTGCATGTACACTACCTTTTACCTTTGCACATAAGGTGGGAAGTAATACACCAATACCACATCCAAAATCTAATACATTATTTATATTTTCTAATTTTCCTAACTCACAGATAAACTGCAACCTTTGCCAAAAAAGCCATTTAATGAGAGTATTGCTATGAAGATAGGTTGGAATTGCCATTTCATCCAAATCACTTAGTGGAATAGAAGAACTCTTGCGCACTTCTGATACAATTTGTAGTAATTCTTCTTTAGCTAATTTTATTAACATTGTAAACCACCTTCCCCTAATTTTGCCATGTCGCTAATACAATCCCAGCAATAATCAATCCCCCACCTAACCAATTTATTATAGAAACTTTTTCATGGAAGACAATAGTAGCAGCAAACATTCCAAGAATATATGATGCCGCTAAAATAGGATATACTTTACTAAATTGAGCCGACTTTAAAACAATAAACCATAATAACGTACTAATCACATACAGAAAAGCACCAGCCCAAATTGGTACGGATTTTAAAAGGCTAAGAAATAATTTTAAAAAGTCTTCATTATAAGATATATCATTAAGACCAATTTTCCAAAGTATTTGTCCTGAAGTTAAGAGCACTGTTGTTGTCAACGCTAATAAGATATTTATATTCATAAAATTTCTCCACTAATTATTTTTCACTTTACAGTTTTCTTTGAAAACAAGTTGTAAACATAATTAAAAAAGGACACACTAAAAATACAGAAAATAAATACCTAACGTCTTGCACTGGAATGAGCAGCATCATTACGATAACCTGTGTTGTTATTGGTACTATGGGTAAGATGGCTTTCCACTTCTTATTAAATATTAGCCCAATAAACATGAACCAAGAAAGATAAAAATATAATGCAGGTCGCCATAGGAACCAAGAATAGGTAAAGTTATTAGACCAAAAATGAAATTTAATTATGGCGCTTTTAACATTTGGCAAAAAACTTGATAAAGTAACGTTACCATAAACTTCTTTATAAAAAGACATATAGTCTTGTTCCCTTAATGTAACGCTTTGATATCCATCTGTAGGCTGCCTAATCTGCCAACACAACGAATTCAAGTTTGCCCAGGAATGTAATATGCTCTCCGGTCTATTTATAAACAAGTGCATCCACACTTTCAATAGGTTAATTTGATTGTCTTTCAAAAAATATGGATCTAAAAAAGGGCTATATACTAGCCTTTCAACATTATATTTATCATAATTATCAATCCAAACTGCTAGTGGCATAATTCCCTCTATAATGCTTTTATCATCAGAAGAAGGTACCCACCCTTCTTTTAGACCAGCAGCAATATGATTCATCGGCTGGACGACAATCTGCATTGCCTGAAATATTATTGGAGGAGGCTGGGGATGAAACGCTAAAGTAGCACTGACTTTAAACAAACCACAGAAAAGTAAACAGCCTAGAAGTACACGTAATACTTCTTTTCGCCTATTTTTATAAGCTAACATTAGGCATACAATAGTTAATATGGCTGCAAATATTCCCTCATGTCTAAACTGCGAAACTAGCAATAAGACAAAACTTAAAATAAGCTGATTACCTTTCCCACTTATAAATTTTGCTTCCGTTACATAAATTTTAGTTAATAGAATCGTTAGCCATAATAATGAAACTGAATAGGGTATGTCCTTCCAGAGAGAATTACCCAATATTCCAAATATCGGCATACCAAGAAAGAATAAAGTTAGCACCCTTAACCGTACTTTGGTGACACCAAAATCGGATAAGGATTCTAAAGCATATCCAACAACACTTGCCATAAAAGTTACTTGAACAACTGCAATCGCAGTTGGCGACAACCATACTCTAGTTATGGCCCAATTGAAAAGAGTATGAAATACAGGGTGTGCAGTAGTTAAGACCTTCGCACCATTAGCTTGCTTCCACTGATCAACGGAATCAGGACTCATAATACCAGGATAAAAAACAAGGACATAAAATCCCCACACTAAAGCAAATGGTAATATATGTAAAAAAATTCGTAAAGGCTTATTTGCTGGTATATAACTTATCGGTAAAATTCCATTATTTTTTATTAGCTTTAGAATTGCAAGAATGATAATTAACCACATGATTATGACATTAGCCAAAAATTTTAACCATACGGATTTGGATTGCCACTTACCATCATTAATATTTATGCTAATACTCTTAGAAAGACCTTCTGGGGCATATAAACTACAAGTCGAAATAGTACCATTAATATTTATATTTACCTCTCCTGAGTACGGATGCTGTATCATATATAGTTCTATTTTTTCATTTGCCTCACCCTTCCATTGAACAGTCGCTGGCTGGTTCTTATATGAAACTAACGAATCGTTCTTCTCTTCCCATGCATTGTGATCATACAAGAACTTATCAAATGGAATCCTTCTACCATCGATTTCAATACCTTTTATCCAAACCTCAGTTCCAAGTGAGGAACTTTCTTTTGAACCATTTGCGGTTATTTCTATCATAGAATTCTGAGAAGTATTGATAGGAATTGTAAATTGAAAAAACAATGCCAAGAAAAACGCCAACACTACTATCGCAGTGTTACGATGAAAGGTATATTCTTTTAACAGTGCACTTATTTTAGCTAATAAAACCCTACTTAGCGGTACCAACAAAATAGCACTTACTATTCTAGCCGAAAATAATAAATCAAACGGTACGCCTAAGTGATTAAGTAAATAATCTATAATAAAAGAATTCGATAGAACTATACTAATCACAATCGATAATAAGTACGTCTTGTATCTCAACATATATCACCATATTCTTTCTTAAATCTCTATTTTCAATTGTTATTTTCTACTATATGACTCAAATGTGAAAAAACAACATATTTATAAGATAATATTTTTTTAGTCATATAGATGTAACTTCAAAGGCAACTCAAAAATTATCCACTACACCACCCTCTTAAATTTAATCAAATAGACCAAAATAATTGTAACCGTAAGTGTACATGCAAATAATGTAAAAGAACTTATTGGTTCTCTTAATTGAAGAACATCGAATAGTTTACAACGTATAATAAACATATGTATACCATAAATTGCTAAAGAATTATCCGAAAAAAATTGAATTATTTTAGGGACCCTATAGTGATTTAAAGAAAAAAATATTACTAAAAAACTTGCCGCTAAAACCACGGACGTCCTTCCATATGTTGGGAATGCATAACCATTTTGTGCAACATAACGAATATCCGGTAAGGTCATCCATTCGATAAATGACATCACAATATATAATAATACGACAGGTATGATATATACTGTCAATTTTGGCTTCTTTTCCGCTAACCAAGATATCAATATTGTCGAGAAAACGTAAGGGAAAAAATTAGTTGGGGTCCAATAAGAGTATAAATACTGGGGATCACATTTAACAAAATTAAGAATTTCAGGCTTTATAAAAAATACCATTAATGAAATTGCAAATAAAAAAACTGTAATACCAATAAAATATCTTTCGTCAGTAGTCTTTTTTATTTTCAGCATGAGCTCAGCTAAAACCACCAAAATTAACAATTCCGAAAAAAAATAGAATATAGACCCCCCTCCAGTTAAGAAAAATTGTAACCATAGAGATGGTTGAGGGATCGATATTCCCGTAAATAGCGCATTAACAAATATCCAAAAAAACCATAATACTAAAATCGATTTTATGCGTTTTATAAAATCTGCTGTTGTTTTTCGTTTTGTTACATAAAGGAATAATGATATTTGAATAAAAATCGGCACAGCCAAAAGAAGTACATTTACATAAAAAATTTCAGCTAGAGTTACAATAAAATGAACTCCCTTATTTATATACATATCCGTTTGTCCAAATATAGTTGTATGTGTAGCAACAACCGCAATTGCGCAAAAGGCTCTTAAATAATCGAAACCAGAAAAATACGTCGTATCTTGTACTTGTGCCACTTTATATTCAACTCCACGATTTATAATTCTTATCAATAGACAACTCTCTTTATTCTAACTCACTATACCATTTTAGCCCATTTTATCATGTAATTTTTTTATACTTTATGACGTACGATAACCCAAGTGATAATACTAGCACGAAAACAAATAATAACATACCATTATCGACCGCAATCCTTGCGAGATCGGGTGAAAATTGGAATAACTTGTTAGCGAAATAATAATGAGTAATATAAACTCCTAAAGATAGATTCGATATTTGCAATATCAAATTTGGTGCCCTTTGAGTGATCTTTAAAACCAAACACATAACTAGACTTGCGGTCATTACAAGGGACAGTCTTGCATAGGGAGAAATTAGAAGACCGCCTTGTCCTAAGTTAAAAACATTGACTTGACTCTTCCATTCCCATACAACGAAGAGGGATGAGAGCAAAAATAACATTCCGAGAAGAGAACTGCTTGATTTTTTCCAGTAGTGAGCAATAAGCATCGCTGTAAATACATATGGTATAAAGTTTATTGGACTATAAAAAGCTACAATTAGGTAAGCATAATGTGAGGTTTTTAATAATTCATACAACGGTATTCTAAAAATTAATACCATACAACTCGCCAATAGTAACAATACCGTAAGTACTCTGAACTTATTTTCACTTACCCTAGAACTAAGTAAACATAGTAATTCCGTCACTATAGTGGTTACAATTAGAGAAAATATAAAATAAATGTGAGTATATCCTGCTGCTATCCAATAATCCAAGGAGATTACTTTATTAAAGTCCATTCCATCATATAAA
Source organism: Pelosinus sp. IPA-1 (assembly GCF_030269905.1). Classification (NCBI taxonomy): domain Bacteria; kingdom Bacillati; phylum Bacillota; class Negativicutes; order Selenomonadales; family Sporomusaceae; genus Pelosinus; species Pelosinus sp. IPA-1. The sequence continues at coordinate 9,057 of NZ_BSVC01000009.1, forward strand.
AATACTACACTAACCAAAGTCCAAAAAAGGTAGAGGAAGCCAAGTTTTTTGATTCTACCGATAAAATAATCATTTCTTTTTCTATTTTGAATGTATAGAAAAAGAGAAACTTGATGAAATAGAGGGACTCCCAAAAGTAAGATATTTGCATAAATAATGTCAGGTAAAGTGACTCTGAAAGTGTCTAATGATTTATCCAAGATATGAGCATATCCAAACACCTTCGTATGCCAACCAACTATTGCAATACAAAAAAAGGCTCGCAGGTAATCAAAACCAGGATAATACTTTTCTTGAACCATTAAGCCCCACCCACCCCTTCAAGATAATATTGCACTAAATAAGCCGCCGCTGACCCTTCTTCTAATTTAAATTCAAGTTATGTCCCCTAACAAAATATCAATCGTTACGCGAAAACATAAGAAAAATTGATCATTTTGTACAACAGAGAAAAGTCGTTCAGTTTGTTTGTATCCTGTACGCAGCAAAAAAATTAGAGATAAGTACAGTCTTAAATAGATATAACATCAAATCCATAACGTACAGCCAAATCCACTATTCCATCAGTAGATGTTGAGTGAATGGCTATTTAGGACAAATAAGATAAATCGTATTTCAAGACTAGACAAAGTTTCCTCAAACTGTTGCCCTGCATTTAAAGTTGACATTACTACAGAACATCATATGTCGTTAACAGTCATTTACCTTTCAAGATTAGCTTTCGCCATTTCTCCATGTATATGTACGGATTATTAACAGGTGTTAGCATGTTTTCAAGCTCATACTCGGATATTTTTATTATCTTCTTTACTTCCCTTCTTTTTGACAACAAAGCAGGAATTTCCTTTAAAAAATCCCAGTTTGCTCGTAAATATGGCATTAGCTTTTTATGCTTACATACAAAGTATAAGATTGAACCAAGCTCTTGCACTAAATGCCAGATAAAATACTTTACAATTATTTTTACTGGCATATTTTTAAATAAAACATACCGCGCATTCCTTACTGAGTAGTAAACCGCCATGTCGCTCATATGACCTATACTAGACCTCACCTTGTGTAGTACAACTGCACCCGGTACAAATAGACATTTCCAGCCAGCTAATTGTGCTCTGAAATTGAAATCTGTATCTTCATGGATTAAGAAAAAATCATTATCAAGAAAACCAATTTCATTTATCAACGATCGTCTAATCAGCATTGCACCACCACAGGCTCCAAATACCAATTCCTCCTTTTGGAATTGATTAGAATGTAAACCATCCCCTCGTTTGTATCCTTTACCAGTCGTCGTACATCCATCTCCTGCACTATCAATCATTCCATTATCATATACAACTAACTTAGAAGCACAAATACCAATCTCCATATCTCGCTCCATTGCTTCACATAAGTTTTCAAGCCAATTCGGATAAACCTCCGTATCTGGGTTCAGAAGACAAATGTATTTCCCTGTTGCATGCATTAAACCTTCAATATTACCACCTGTGAAACCCAAATTAGATTCCAATTTAATTAATTTCACCCACGGAAATTGTCTGATTTTTAATAATGAATCATCTGTAGATGCATTGTCTACAATAAGCACTTCAAAATCAGTGTCCGTTTGTTTTTTTAGCGACTCTAAACACTGGGTAATTACCTTTGAACCATTGTAATTAACAATTATAATAGAAGTCCTTTTCAACATCCAACAACTCTCCTAACAAATAACCGAGGATTTACATTTTTTTATCTCATTCAAACCAAATCTATGCCCTTATTTTTTTTGAAGCAATTGATTAAAATAACTAGCAAATCCTTGAGTCTTAACTTGCCAATCCCATTTTTTTATTTGGCGTAAATTTTCACCGGAAAGTTCTCGAAAAAGTTGTGGTTGTTGTATTAATTTACGTATTGCTTGCTTTAAACACTCAACCGAACGTTCTTTTAATATAAACTCAGATTGTGCTAATCCGAAAGCCTGCGGAACAATTCCGACATCAGTCGATATAACAGGAACACCACATGCCATTGCTTCCAAAACAGGATTCGGCGTTCCTTCTATTTTCGAAGTACATATGTAGACATCAAGTTCAGAATAGTAATTTACCATTTCATGATGTGGAATCATCCGTTCAGCCCTATCTGCAAAGTAAGCCTTAATCGGTAAACCTTCCGCGTACAATTCCTCTAAAGCAGGTTTTAAAATAGTATGAACACCTTTAAAGTCTTCTAATTCCGATGCCCATTGACTGTTCCCAGACCAACCAATTACGATTTTTCGCTCCTCAATATGATTAAATCGTTCTAATTTGACTGGTTTAAATAAAGTAAGATCTACACCATCTTCCAATACTGCCATAGGCTTCGGATAAGCTTCTATGTTACCGTAAATATCCTTTAATCGCTGTGATGAGACATAATATCCAGTAATTAAGTTTTGAAACAACGGAGTCCTTTCTGCTACATCATTTTTTTCAAGAAGCAAATGATCATAAACAGCTGTAGAAAAAATTCTCGGTTTAATAATTTCTTCTTTATATTTATTGTAGTTTACCCCCATTGCCTCCACATAAGATTGATAATAAGGGGCGTTAATTAAGGTAAGATGCTCTCGCCAAAAAAAATGAACGATATCGCAGTCCCTTACCATTAATAGCAATTGCACAATATTATCCACAACAGTCATGGGGATAATCACAAAATCAAACTGATCCCCAAGATAGCGTTGCAGTTGGCGACTTATATTCCCAAAAGCCCAATTATCAACATCTACGATTAAAGCTATTTTAGGGCGCTTCCTTGTTGTACAACTATCTGTCGATTGATTTTTTACAATATAACTCTCATCAGTGGCAATGCCCATTTGTCGTTGACGATCCTTTAACCACTCACTCACACACTCATTCCAAACCTTCATTCCATGCTTTTTCTCAAAATATTGTGCTGATTGTTTAATAATCTCATATGAAAAACGTTTTTTCTCATAATCTTGATCTTGGCTCGACGACGGCTCAGCGTGGGCATGAACGAGCGCCATGACACCAGTATTTCCTATTTTCATACCAAGTTGAAAAAGGCGAATTGAAAAATCGAGATCCTCAAAACCAATGAACATCCCCTCATCAAATCCGCCAATATTTAGAAATGTTTCTTTTCGTACAACGGAAGCTCCACCAAATAAGAAAGTAGACAGAAATGCATCAATAATAAACCCATCATGAGATCCTTGAACATATGCCGAGCCAGCTCCAATATGAGTGTCTCCATTGTCAAGACAGGTATATAAATGACCTCCTTTAGCAAATATCTTCTTACCATCTTTATCCAATAAGGGGAGATTAAAAAAATGACAACCTAGATTGCCAATGTCTTTCTGCATGATCTTTAATGGATTTTCTACAAAATAGATATCATTATCCAAAAACATGATCCACTCTGTTTTTACGTGAGGAATTGTACGATTGCGACCTCCCGCTACGCCAAAATTAGATCCTAATTTAATAATTCTACATGCATATGACATTTCTAAACATACTTTCTCTAAGCGTTCTATTTCGCTTAACTCTGAGCCGTTGTCAATGATTAATACTTCTCCAGCGAAATTATTTATTTTCTCAGCTATAGACAATAATAAGCGAATCGACAGGCTTGACCTATTAAGGGATAGAAAAGAAATAGTTAGATTTTCACCATTCCTTCCAATATTAGGTCCCCTATCTAAATGAGCATCACACTGCAATAGATTATGATGCTCTCCCCAGAGATATTGTGTTGAGCGAATCCCTTCCATTATTTTTTCTTTTTCGTGCATCAATGATTCTCCCTCTAATGTTTAATACCCTATTAAATTTTATTATAAACCTTTTTCACTAACACTCTTGCCAAGTGTATTATTCTTTCAATGGTCTTCATTTGCAGTAAGTGCCTCACATGCTGAAGCTGTTCCCGAATATAATCGTTCTCTGCTTTAATTGCTGCTAACTTTAAACTAATGTGCCGAAGCTCTGTATCTTTGTCAAGTAATAATTGACCATTTTTCAGTTCTAACTCCTTAATCTCTTGATTTGCTTTCCAAGCACCATCTTTAGATAAAATAGCTTCTTTTCGAAGAACTTCCAAATCTTCATTATCCATAGAATGTGGGTAAAATGCCACCGTTGCTTTAACTACATCTGATTTAGCACCCCACAATCCTACAAAATAACTTGCAACCGTAGAGCTAATAACACGATCAGTAGGTACAAACTCGGAAAATACATTAGAATGAGCTTCTAACATCGCCAGTTGATTGGCATTTGAACGTCCCACCATTGGATCTTTCATATTAAAATTCACGAATCCAGCGATTGGCGTTCCTATCATAAAAGCTTGAGCAGACCCTAAAACCATTTCAGCTATATTGCTAAACTCATCAAAAGTATATTTTCTAACATGGAAAGGATTGCTTTGATCTTCTTCTGGGAAATACCAATGGTCATTAGGGCAAGAAAGAATTATTATTCCACCAGGTTTAACTAAATGTTTTAAAGCCTGTAGAAATGGAACTGGATCAGTAAGATGTTCAATGGTCTCCAACGAAATAATCACATCAAATGTTTCCGGAGGAAATAACTCATTTACAGTTTCTGCCGCATGACAATAAAATTTTACTTTATCATTTTTAAAATATCGGTTTGCAGCTTCTATCGCATCTGTAGAAATATCTACTCCCGCAACGAATTCTGCCCCCCAATTATGTGCCATTAAATATGAACCATATCCTTGTCCACAAGCAACATCCAAAACTTTCTTTCCTTCACAAAATTGTTTGGCAAGTAAATATCTATTAATATGAATTGCAGCCTCTAAAGGCTGTAAAGATTGATTTTCTTCAAAATCAAGTCGTTCCATCATATGCCCCCCTATCTTTATAGCGTTTTATTTAAATTCACTTGTTTTTCAGCGTATAATTTTATAAATTGGAAATTCATTAAATGAAGTCTTCAAATATTTCACTTTATGGTTTTATACCTAACTACATCATTTAATTAGCACGACAAGCCATCACCTTTATCTTCCACTTAATATTCCGCAAATATTTATATATTCGTGGGAAACGATGATCTAGAAATCTTTTAGCAATACTCGATACTTTATTTCCATTCATATTTTTTTGTTTTTCTGCCAACATATAAAAATCAAAAAAGAACTTAGACTTTTTTTCTAAAATTTCTCGTGTGCAGTTATCATTTTGTTGAATAATTTGAGCTACCGCTTTTTCAAACTCTAACGCCGAGTGAGACCAGTCCGGCCACTCTTTGGCCGTTTTAGAAGCCCCTTCTTTAAGATGATCCAACCTACTTCTGTCATTTTTCAAACTATTAATAGCACATATTACCTGTTCTTCATCATCTTTATTTATAACGATACCATTAACTTCATTGCGAATATACTCATCATACCCTGTTACATTATATGTAATAGAAGTTCCCCCACAATGGAACATTTCCAAAGGAGGTCCAAACATTCCCTCTACATAACTGAGTTTTACTATTACATCACAGGATCGATACACCTTTGGGGTTTGATGAATAGCTACACGAGAAAATACTCGATCCATTCCTGGATAAGATGTCAATGGGCTAGAAGTTAACAACCATACCTCATCTGCATCTGACTGCTTACAAAGTTGGATGGTTTTCTCTACATTCTTAAAAGGTACTCCCAAAGGCCCTTCCACTAATACCCTTAAACGTCCAGATTCGCGAGACGCATGTGCCGCACCTTCCTTATAGTAAATGTCTTTGCGTATACCATTTAAGACAAGATAAGATTCTTTATCATACTCGGATTTAAGATACTCCTGAATCCAGTGCGCCTCCGTTATAATTTTTAAAGGTAGCATATATGTTGCGTCCACTAGCTTTCGTAAAGCCTGTTCCTGTTCTGGATAAAACTTTGATTCAATAGATTGAACGAAGTATGCATAACTTTTCGCCTTTACCCTGTATAGCTCATAAACAGTTCTCCACCAAGTTGCAAATGCAATATCAAAGTTCATATCTTGGCACTGTGAAAAAGTAGTCCAGTTTAATTCTCTAGCTTCCGGATGCCAGTCTAAACTATTTTCACTAATAGGATGTTCTGTGATCATATATACTATAATGCCACGACGCTTCGCACGAATAACATGCTCAAAAATCACATATGTTCCACCACTAATATCTGGTGACCCAAGCAATACTGCCCATTTCATTGTCACACTTCCTTAAAAGTTTTAAGATATCGATAAACACCATACAGTTTTGAAAAGACTCCAAGCCCCTCATTTCTTAATGTTAGCGGTCCCCAGAAACCTTTAGATAAAACTTTCCTAGGATTTCGTAAGAATATCATAAAATTTGTTAATTGCTCCATAAATTTAATCTTTTGGGTTCGATTAAAGTTGGAAAACTCGTAAAGTCCAAAATTTTCAAAATGATACAAGCTTTCAAAAAAACAAAGCTGCTGTTCATTAGGAAACAAAACCATTTTAGCATGATTTTTAGCGAAAAACCTTTCCAAATCGGCATAATTATAATGGGTACGATTCATTACCTCTGCAATAGCAACAAATAATTTAGTTAGTTGAATTTGCATTGGCCTAACAACATTTTCATACAATTCGCGCTCAAGAGGTTCTTGCTCCACAACAACCTGGATACTTTCGTTATTTTCTTGCACATAACGAGCAGCACTTCCATGACTAGCACCTAAAATAACTTCAAACAGAGCTCGATTTTCATTATAAGCATCAAAAAATATACTTTTGGTAGGTATTCGAGAAAATAATAACCCTTGTTTATGACTATTGTCATGAGATGCCCCATGCTCTACTAGCCCAAGGTAATGGCCATAAACAGAGATGTCCTCCATTATCACACTAATATGATCTTGAATAGTACCTTTCCACCCCACATCAATTAAGTGAAGTCCTTCCTCTTCGAGATTAACTCCAAAAGAATTTATATATTGAATAAAGTTATTGTATTGTTCATTTCGATTGTGTTCGTAAATCATCGCAAATGTTTTATTCCCAAGTAATTTGGCAAATACATTATCTGTAGGTAAATCATTTAATTTCAGACTACAATTAAAATCAAGTTCTATAGACACTTCTTGAATTTGATTCTCACTAAAATTTAAATTTAATAAAAACTCGTTAATAGATATATTTCTATATTGACGAAAAAGAGTATCAAATTTTTCATCAGATAGTTTTTGAAGTGAAGGCAAAAAGGTTGCTTTGCGGGAAACTAATAAATAATGAGCATTTATGGGCTGCACGTTATGAATAGTTTGATATAAATCAAATAACTCCCTTAAATACTCGCCTTCCCTTGATAGAAAAAATACATTTTTAACTTTTCCCTGATTAAAGTTTCTATAAAGACATTCAATAAAAGCATACAAGCTTAAAGCGATTTGCCCAAAGGGTAACTTTGTTTCGTCAAGGAATTTTTGAGTAATGACTTCAATCTTTCTTTCGATAGCTTTAGTACTTAACGACTCCTTCATATGTTTATGATAAAACGCTCTTGTTACATCCCGCTCTATTAAATATGCATGACCTTTCTTGCTACGCGGAATCTTATAATCAGAATGCTCATTATCCCCCACCATCAAAACACTTTCAAAAGGAACATTCATCTCAGAAATAACTTTATCGTATAAGCGTCCAGTTCTCTTTGTTAACAAATACTCACTTGAAACAAAAATATCCGTAAAAAAATGAGCTATTCCATGCCGTTGAAACAACTCCATGAGCATTCTTCTAGGAAGGTAAAAATCAGACAAACAATATATAGGAATTTTCCGTTCTTTGAGAAAGGAGGCAAAAACCAAAAAATCTTCATCTATCTTCTGAACACACTTTTCAACATCTAATTCTGCTTCTTCACATATTTGCATAAATAGTTCATAAGGAGTACCCTTCATACCATATTTTTCATCTCTTGTTATCTCAGTAAAAAATTGTTTACAGAAATCCTCAAAGTTAAATTCCAGATCCAAGCCTCTTTTTCTATTCTCCTCACAGATTTCCACTTCAACTCGATTTCTAATAGCATATAACTGTTCAGGGGAAGCTTTAATTCCCAGTGCCATATGTATTTTTTTTGCCCATAACTTTTTCACATATTCTGGATGAACATCTCTTAAAAAAATCGTGTCAAATATGTCAAAAAAAACAATTTTAATATTACTTTTATTTTGCTCGAAGAACTCAATTGCTTGTTTCAAGCATTTCACTTCCTAACCTTAAGAACATCCCAATAAAACAACTTATTCCTTTATTATCCATGAGCGTTCTAAGTTAATTAATCCAACCGCCTCAAATCTATCTACTACTCTAAATTCACATACAGGTACCGCCTCAGCATATACGCCAAGTCCCCGGTCATCATTCACTGCAACTCTACATTTATAATGACCAGAAAGTAACCGAACCTTTGGAAAATAGACAGTAACAGTCCCGTTTTTGTTAGGCTCGAAAGGCTCAAGACCATCCATCAAAGTCGTAGTTCCACAAACATAAAAACCATTATGTCGATATATATTGAATACAAATGAAATCTTCGTATCAATCTGCCCAATTACTTTATACGAAAATCTCAAGTACATATCTTGCCCACTAACAACTTGGTTAATTTCTTTGCTATCTTTGTCTAGCAGATGAACTTCTTCTATAATGACGTCTGGAGTATCTCCAATAGTCTGGGGACTATCAACATATTCTCGTTCTAAGTTTATATTTTCTTCTTCTTCCCGCACTTCAGAACAAGACGTTTCCCCCTTTTGACTCTCTATTGCCTCCACTTCTTCTTTAGGATTATTATTCTCTATTGTTTCTGTTTGTTCTAATTCATAGACATATTTATCAACTACTTCAGCACTTGAACCAAATAATATTTTCTCGCCATTTTTGAGATAGAGAGCCCTTTGACAAATATTTCGAACTGCGTATGTTTCATGTGATACAAATAGAATAGAACATCCATTATCCCTCAATTTATAAAAAGCATTGAGGCACTTCTTTTGAAATTGAGCATCCCCAACCGATAATGCTTCATCTACGATAAAAACATCTGGTTGAACATTTATTGCAACTGCAAATGCTAAACGTACAAACATGCCACTTGAATAACTTTTTACCGGTTGGTATACAAAATCCCCTATGTCAGCAAATGCAAGTATATCATCTATTCTTTCATCCATTTCTTCCTTAGAGAATCCGTTAATAGTACCACTAAAATATACATTATCGATTCCTGATAATTCTTGGTTGAATCCAGTTCCCAATTCCAATAATGCCGATATTCTACCATTTACGGTTACATTTCCATAAGTAGGAGTTAACACTCCAGTAATGATTTTTAACAAGGTAGACTTTCCGGAACCATTTCTTCCTATGATTCCAACTGTCTCTCCTTTTTTCACTTCCATACTAACATTATTCAAAGCATAAAAATCCCGCGAATATCTTTTGTTAAATGGATGAATTGATTCCTTTAATCTATCCTTTGGAGAGTTATATAGTTTATATATTTTCGATATATTTTCTACTTTAATGGCTACATCTTTATCCATAATAAATCCTTCACTTTCAGTTGATTTAAGATTACTTTTGAACAGCTATTCGTTCCAATACAATAAGAAGGGTGATATTACTTTATATAACATCTGCAAAATGAGGCCTTGTTTTTCTAAAAACAATCGCGCCTATAGAAAAAATCAATAACGTCACAATCCAAAAGTATCCCGTCAAATATATATCTTCCCAAAACCATTTATGATAAATAAATGTATTCCGATACCCCTCTACAATATAGTAAAAAGGATTTAATTTTAAATATGTCTGATACTGAATTGGAACGATTTTTGCAGCCCAGAATATTGGCGTTATCCAAAATCCAAATTGTAATAGCATTGCTACTAGTTGCCCTATGTCACGTAAAAAAATCACTAATGATGCCGTTGTCCAAGAAATTCCCAAGACAAGAACGATTGTCGCAAATAAATAATATATGACTTGAAGGTTGTATATGTTTGGGATAAAACCATAAATAAAAAACATTATAAATAAAAAACATATGAAAAACATATGAATATATAATGCCGACATAATTTTGGTAACAGGTAGAATGCTTACTCTAAATGAAACTTTCTTCACTAAATAAGCATTATCTATTATCGAATTAGTCGCATTTGAAATGCTATCCGAAATAAAAAACCAGGGTAGTATACCCGACATTAGCCAAAGGATAAATGGAAAATTATCAACAGGCATAGACTTAAAGCCAACTTCAAATACAAACCAAAATATTAGTATTGTTACTGTTGGTTGTAAAAACGCCCAAACCATACCAAGATAGGATCCCAAATACCTAGCCTGAATATCTCTTTTCGTTAGCTCAAGGATTAGTCTTCTACTCGCTAATATAGCTCTTAAGAAATTATAGAATTGCTTAATATAGCCCATCATCAACCTACTTCCATAAAAATTCAATATCATATCACCATCGAAACCCTCTGTTATTCTAGTATTTACTCATTTCTCTTTGTATCTAGATACTCTTCTAAAACCTCTTCCCATGGTCTCATTATATTTCCAATCGTATGTTCCATCATCAAATTATCAAGAGGTGAGTACCTAGGACGCGGAGCAGGCCGCCCTAATTCTTGCGTAGTCTGCGATACTACTTCAACAATACTGTTGCCGGATATTTGAAATATCTTCTTTGCGAAATCATACCATGTTGTTACTCCAATACTTGCAGCATGATATGTACCATAATGTTCCGTTTCAATTAACCGTAAGATTACCTCTGTCAAATTTTTTGTTGAAGTAGGACAACCATACTGATCATTCACTATTCTCAGCTCTTCTTTTTCTTGTCCCAATTTCAGCATTGTCCTTACGAAATTATTACCATCACCATACAACCAAGATGTTCGCACAATAAAGAGTTTGTTTACGATATGCTTAGCCAATATTTCCCCAGCCAGTTTTGTTTTTCCATATACACTCTGCGGATTCGTTTGATCAAATTCATTATAAGCCCGACCGAGGGTGCCATCAAATACATAATCAGTACTAACATATACCATCTTCGCACCACACTTGAGGCAAGCAGCTGCCACATTTTGTGTTCCAATCGCATTTACCTTGTAAGCAACATCTGGATTTGCTTCTGCTCCATCTACATTGGTGTATGCGGCACTATGAATCACCACATCTGGCTCATATTCTGTAATGACCTGTATTGTTTTTCTTTGATCAGTTATATTCATTTCAGCACTACCAGTAGCCAGGCAATCTGTCCCATGAAGTCTCCTTACTAACTCTTTCCCTAGTTGCCCATTGGCGCCAGTTATTAATATCTTCACAAAAACACTTCCTTCAATCATGCAAAAAGCTTCATGTTTTAAAACTATCTATTCTCATACATTTTTTTATAATAATCTTGGTATTCACCGCTCATAATATGTTCCCACCAAGTCTTATTATCTACATACCATTGTATTGTTTTCCTAATCCCTACGTCGAATAGAGTTGTTGGCTCCCAACCTAACTCTGTTTTTATTTTCATTGGATCAATTGCATAACGTCTATCATGGCCAGGGCGATCAGACACGTACTCGATAAGACTTTCCTCTTTGCCAAGTTCACGAAGTATCGTTTTTACCACTTCTAAATTAGTTCGCTCATTATGTCCACCAATATTATATACTTCACCAATTCTACCATTGTGGATAATTAAATCTATAGCGGAACAGTGGTCTTCTACATACAGCCAGTCACGAACATTTTCTCCAGTTCCGTAGACCGGCAGCTTTTTATTACTCATCGCATTCGCAATCATAAGGGGAATTAATTTTTCTGGAAAATGATATGGACCATAGTTGTTGGAACAACGGGAAATTGTTATTGGCAATCTAAAGGTACGATGATAGGCTTGTACCAACAGATCAGCTGATGCCTTCGATGCCGAGTATGGGCTGGAGGTATGGATTGGAGTTTCTTCAGTAAAGAATAAATCCGATCTATCAAGAGGAAGATCACCATATACTTCATCAGTCGACACTTGATGATACCTTTTAATGCCATACTTTCGACAGGCATCTAGTAAAACACTGGTACCGATAATATTCGTTTGCAGAAAGACATCTGGATTTTCAATGGATCTATCTACATGACTCTCTGCGGCAAAGTTTACGATTATGTCTGGTTTTTCTGCCCCAAAAAGATTATATATAAACTCTCTATCAGCAATATCACCCTTTAAAAATGTAAAATTAGGATTATCCATTACCGACGCCAATGTTTCCATATTGCCAGCATAAGTCAATAGATCTAAACAGACAATTTTATATAAAGGATATTTCTTCAACATATAGTGGACAAAGTTACCCCCGATAAATCCTGCGCCACCTGTTACTATTATTTTCATTGATTTTCTCCTTGATAATCAAAGTTTAAATCAGTTCGATCTTTTAACAATGGTGCTTTTTTATCTTTATCAGACAGGATGAACTCACCGTTGCCCCATTCTATTCCAATCTCTGGATCACTATATAAAATATTCCCATCGTATTCCGGCGAGTAGTATTCATCGGCTTTGTATTGTACTTCTACATCATCCATAAGCGTTAAAAAACCATGAGCAAATCCTTTAGGAATAAATAGCTGTTTTTTATTTTCTGCTGATAATTCAATAGCCACCCATTTTTTATATAAGGGGGATCCTTTTCTAATATCTACCGCGACATCTAAAATAGCGCCTTTAGTGCAACGTACTAGTTTCCCTTGTGACTTAGGATTCAATTGAAAGTGCAGCCCTCTAAGAGTACCCTTACAGGCGGAAAAGGACTGATTATCTTGTATAAAGTCGCAAGTAATTCCAGCTTGAGCTAATTTTACTTTTGAATAACTTTCCATAAACCAACCACGATTGTCACCAAATACTTTTGGTTCTATAATATAAACATTATTTAGCGCTGTCTGAGTTACCTTCACCTTTTCTCTAACCTCCATTTATCTAAAGGAATAGCTTTAATTCTGAGTATTGAAGGAATTGCTTCGTCGTATCTCATCGTATCAAATAAAAATCTTCTACAAACTATATGCTTTGCTGTACTAAATCTAATAAATATTGACCATATCCATTTTTCTTTAAGGGATCCGCTAATTTAAGCAGATGTTCCATATCAATAAAACCCATACGGTAGGCAATTTCCTCTGGACAGGCAATCTTTAATCCCTGACGTTGCTCTACAGTTTGGACAAAATTTGCCGCCTGCAATAAGGAGTCATGGGTTCCTGTATCGAGCCATGCATATCCCCGCCCCAATTGTTCAACACGCAAGTTTCCCTGCTCTAAATACAACTTATTGATATCTGTAATTTCTAGTTCACCTCGGGTTGATGGTTTTAAATCAGTAGCCATATCCACTACTTGGTTATCATAAAAATAAAGCCCTGTTACGGCATAATTTGATTTAGGTTGAAGAGGTTTTTCTTCCAAGCTTATTGCTCGCCCTTCTTTATCAAATTGTACTACCCCATAATTTTTTGCGTCTTTTACCCAATAAGCAAATACCGTCGCTCCATAATCACTTTGGGCAGCACGTTGGACATATTGTGACAACTGATTTCCATAGAAAATATTATCGCCTAATATAAGAGAACAACCATCATTGCCAATAAAATCACGACCAATAATGAAGGCCTGAGCCAAGCCATCTGGGCTTGGCTGAACAGCATATTGAATATCGATACCCCATTGATTACCATCAGATAATAATTCCTGAAAAGCTACTGAATCTTGGGGAGTCGTAATAATCAGTATATCCCGAATCCCAGCCAGCATTAATGTACTAATTGGATAATAAATCATCGGTTTATCATACACGGGCATCAACTGTTTGCTTACTACCATTGTCAGTGGGTGTAATCTAGTGCCGGACCCACCCGCTAGAATAATCCCTTTTTTTATCATTAATAGGCTCCTTTCCTTGCAAGTACAACTTTTACAGTTTTGATTAGCAAGATTATATCTAACCACATGGACCAATTACGCACATACCATGAATCCATTTTCACTCGTTCTGGATAGTCAATATCATTCCTACCACTTACCTGCCACATACCAGTAATTCCTGGACGAACTAAATAGTAGTCATTAATATATTCACCATATCGTTCGATCTCCGCTTCTACAATAGGCCTTGGACCAACGAGGCTCATCTCTCCCTTGATTACATTAAAAAATTGGGGCAATTCATCTAGGCTTGTCTTTCTTAAAAATTGTCCTACCTTCGTCACTCGAGGATCATTCTTCAGCTTAAAGTCACGTTCCCACTCTTCTCTAGCCTCAGGATTATTGGTTAAGTAATCTGCCAGTATCTCTTGTGAGTTCATTACCATCGTGCGAAATTTATAACAAGGAAATTTCTCTCCCTTAGAGCCAACACGTTTATGTGCAAAAATAATCGGGCCTGGTGAGTCAAAATAAAGAGCTACACTGATTACTAAAAATAACGGCATAATGACCGCAAGACCAAATAAGCTGCAAATACAGTCAAACATCCATTTAAAAAGCCGGTTTTGCACCCGAGCAAGGTTATTTCTTATCTTTAATAATACTGTTTTTTCATTAAATAATGTTTCGAGTTCCATACTTCCCACAGGCACACCAAATAAATCAGGTACAAAGGTGATGTGATCTACATAAGGTTGTAACCTATAAACAAGTAGTAGTAATTCTTCTCGTGGAAGCCCTGGTGCAGCAATTAGCACATGGCGAACACCTGCGCGTTGAATCGCTTCTTCTGCTTGTGCAAAGGTGCCAATGATGGGATATTGTTGAAAAATAGTAGATGGTTGAGGATCATCCTCAATTAAACCTACTATTTTATAACCTGACCCCATATTCTGTTGAAATGCTTCTATTAAAAGTTCGGCTGTTTTACCTGCACCAATAATAACTGTAGGCACTTGCAATGCACCAACAGCTGTAATCACGCGTTTTAATACATATCGGCCAATTGCCAAATATGTAAAGCTAAATATCCAAACAAGCAGCATAAAAACTCTTGATATGTCTTTTGCAGATCCACTAAAATAAGAAACAACTAATACGAGTAGCATAGCATACGCACTTGCTTTAAAAAGTCTCTCCGCCTGTTGCCAAAAATAAAGTTTTCTGATAGATTGTCTATCAAAATGTAAAAAGAAAACAAAGGCCAATGGAATGACCATGAATACATACACATCGGATACAGTAAAGGTTTGATAAAATAAGGGTAATACATTTGCCCGCATAAAATACGCCGTGCAAACTGCAAATAGAACTGCCAAATAATCCATCACTATTAATATAATTGCAAAAATCCAAGATCGAATTCTTTCCAATAAAATTGCATTAAAAATGGAATTATTCTTATGTGCAGCAATATGTGCTCGTTCTTCCATATAACATCGTATCCTTCCTTATTTTGTGTAATGTTTCTCGTTTATAAAATTCCCTATAAAACAACAAAATCCTGCTCTTCTTCTTGGTAATATCTAGCAAATATTTAAGATTTTACTACATAGAGATAAATTTTTTCAATATGTTACAATTGTAAAACGCCTATACTATTATACTGTTATTCACATTCTTTGTAAATCATTTGAATTTCAATAATATAACATTTAATTATCAGATACATCCTCTTTTGTAAAATAATATAAAAACACCTCACTCTAAGGTGAGGTATTTATTTGAATAGAGTGATAGCTTTCTCTAATTAACTAAACAAACTCAAAACATATTTTACTTTCCTATCCACCAATAAAATATTGGTCAATACTTTCAAATAATTACGTTCAAATAACGATGCATACATTTTATTCTTCCATCTTTTTTTATAATTCGCCTTTCCTAATGATCCCACAAATGCTTTGACATAATATTTTCCCCTTAGTCTCCGCATAATCGAGAAAATCTCACCAAAGGATATTTGTGCTTCAGGACTCCTAACAATACTGCATGTTAAAATAACATAGGTCATAACTCTTTCCTGCCAATAAGACGGAAATAAATCATCCAGACGCAGAGCATCAAACAATTGCCGTTCGTAATTGAGCAATCTTTCCGTATCATCAATCCGGTCTACGGAAAAAATTCTTGATGTAGATGATTTATATACGATATGCTGATAATAAATTTTAGGATTTATTATTATACAATTAATATGTTGGTATAATTGCATACAAAACACGCGATCTTCGTGACCATGTTTAAATGAAGTTTCAAATTTAATTTGCTGTTCTTTTAGTAAAGACGTCTTAAAAAGACCATCCCAAACGTATACAAGGAAATCATCATCATTTAGCTGTTTGTATTTTTCTCTGAGGTCTTCTTTTTGTATTATCAATAATTTCTTTTCATCCAGTTTTTCTGAAGAACAAATACCAGCTGGTGAAAACTTTTTGTGTTTTATATATTGATTACCATATTTCAAAATATCGGCATTGTACTTTTTTGCAATATTATAATTTTCTTCTAATAAATCTGGCAAATACACATCATCATTATCAATAAATGTAACGTATTCGCCCTTCACCATTTCTAAGCCACAATTGCGAGCTGCACAAATACCACCATTCGATTGATGAATCACCTGAATTCGAGAATCTTGCTTAGCATAAGCATTACAAATTTCCAGGCTTTTATCTTTTGAACCATCATCCACTAAAATAAGTTCAAAATCTCTTAACGTTTGATTTAAAACACTTTCAATCGCTTGGGATAAATATTTTTCTGCATTGTATATCGGCATAACTACACTAACTAAAACCATACACTCACCTACCCTCTACGCTAACAGCTTCATCTAGTACTAAATAAATTGCCAGCAGCATCCAATATATTTTTGCAGCAACCCCAATAAAACCAATATTGTAGTCTGTCATTCCCTGAATCAAAAATCCTAATGTAGCAAAGAAGAAAATAAGTGGCGCTATTGTTTTCTTATACCGCCATTTTTTGAAACTTTCATATAAAAAGTACCCAAACATGGCAAAATAAGCCCCTACCCCCAGCAATCCTGTTGTTGCCGCTAAATGCATCATATTACTATGTGCGTGTACTGTCTGTTCTTGCGCTGAAGGTGATATATATTTCGTATAATATTGCTCCTTATAATTTCCTAGCCCTACACCTGTCATTGGATGGTCTAAAAACATGTGCCACGCACTCTGCCACATTAATATTCGTTCCGAATTAGGCTGATAGGATCTGTCAACCATAACGTGTAGCCGTCCTTGCGCATTTGGGATCGCACTACAAATTCCAATAAATAAAATCAGGATAACCAAGCTATAAGCAATTGCCTTCTTTTTATTCTTTTGTACACAAAGTAGCAGTATTGGTATGATTATCAGTAAGGCAATCCAGGTAATTCTAGTTGCATTAAAGAAAACAACAGGAAGTGCCAATATTAAAGTAATCATCAAAAATGGGCGATATACAGACGGCATAAATTCTTTATTTATTATTAATAATACCGTTAGAGGAACAAGTAAGATTAATGCACTTCCTAATTGCATATAACCTCCTGCCATTCCATATACACGATCAATACCATGAAAGGCTTCCCATAGGGCATAAAGATTCGTTATATTGAGAGAAGCCATTAAACATAAGATAATCGTTCTAATTTGATCTTTTTTTATAAAAAATAGAACACATATCATTGGAAGCATCGTCCCTAAATAGTCTGAACGTAAAAACCTGATTCCCTCATAATAATTTCCCTTATCGAAAAATATCGTAAAAATAATTGCTAGTAAAAATGCTCCTATATACCAGAAATGACTCGTCTGTATGGTTATTTTCATAGGCTTTACCATAAAGCGAATTATTCCTAACAATAATGCCCCCCTTATGAAATGCATTGCGCCTAAGGTTTCTGTCAAAGATAATGTGACATATGCACAAACCAAAAAATATATTATCTTATTAAAAAGCTCAATAGGTATTATCTTATTTACCATGTCGTTGATCTCCTACTATTTTTGCTTTTACATACTTGAAATACCAATTGATCGCTTCTTTGTATTGTTTTTTCTGCCAATATTGTTTTGCTTCTTTTTTATATTTTTTATGAAGGGGTTTTGCTGTTCTTAATGTTAAATGTTTTCCACCAAATTCTTTCAAAACCATAAACCAGTCCATTACAGGATGTACTTCGAATAATTTTGGTGCTTCTCTATATGACATAACCAATAGAGTCTGATCTGCATCCGCCAAGCCACAATGTGATAAATGCAGTACCGATTTTCTAAATAAATCGGCAAGTTTTTGCCAGAGAAAATCCGGTGCAATAATGATACCACCCGATATATAAACCCTCATTTTTCTTACAATATCAAAAATAGGCATATTATCGATTTCTTCTGTTGCAAATATATGAATTTTATCAGAAAAATCATAATTCCAAAGAAAATCAAATTCAGAAGAAATTGTGCATGCTTCTCCCCCATGGTTATAGCCAAAATCCACCCATGCAATCATGCCATTGGCATGTCTTCTTTTTACAGCATCTGCAATAAAATATGGTTTTAAATACGTAACGTAATTATATAGAGCACTATGAGATTCTGGATTATCCGGACGTTCCCTAAAGTTAGTAAACGTATTGTCAGATACCACCTGTTGAATTTTAGAGAAAATTTCTTCATCCAATAATTTTATATTATCGATAACGATCACATTGGTTCGATCTTTCAATCCATATTCTTCTCTAATTTCCCAAACCTTTTCAGCTGTTATGGGATCTGTATAAACAACCAATTTATTTTGTATTCTTGCCCAAAATCTGAAATAATTGATATATTTATTTTTATCTCTTTCAAAATTTCGCCAATTTTCTCTACCTATATCAAAAAATGCAGTTACGATTGTAATTTCGGACATTTTTTCACCCACATTGTTAAATTTAGCTTATTTTTTTGCCGTTATTTTTGAGATCGCATAGCTACCATACCAATACAATGCCCGCATGTACATATTTCTTTTGACAAAAGATCTTGCCATTCTTTTTTTGTCTTTATAATGAATTGGTTCTACCAATGGGACATTTGCCCATGGTGTTTTTTTTGCATATTCATTATAAAAGCTCACCATGAAATGATGTTCAGACCATCGCTGCCAAGGTTTATCACCAATAAAATGTATGAATACAACACCTTTTGGCAATTCACTATTCATCTTGCGCATATCATAAAGATAATTCCACTTTCTATCAATAAAACAGGTTTTGCCATCTAATAGAATATTTAACACATCTTGATCCAGATACGTATATTTCTCCGGGTTTTCTTGTAATAAACCAACTGCTTTTTCGGCAATCTGGGCAGCATTCCATTTATTAATATCAATATATAAAGCACCGGCATTAAAATATTTTCCTTGCTGTATGCCAAGGCGTTTTACATTAAACTGCCCTTCTTCACTAATTGCAAGGACAATATTCTCACCCATATCTATATTCTTTAGTTCCGCCAACGATCCAATGCATAAAATATCTGCATCGATATATAGAACTTTATCTACAGTTCCATATAATACTTTTCCCATTATAAACCGATAGTAGGTAGCATAAGACCATGCCAAGGTTGTCGGCAGATTTTTGAAGACATTAATGTCAATATAATAAATTTTGATTATTATATTCTGATATACTGTAAGTTTTTTCAACTTATCTAAATCGCTTTGATTAATACCATCAGTAAAAACATGAAACACGATTTTTTCTTCTGTATTATGTGAATGTATGGCATCGATTAAGATTCCCATACCTCTGGCAAAGTTTTTATCAATACCAAAAGCAATATGAAAATCGGCTTGGACTTCCTGAAAAACAGTCTGTTCATTTAATTGTTCTATTTTTAGAATTATATTTTTAAATATATCCATATCCCATTATCCTCAACTTATCATTTTGCCTGCAATTTTTCTCTAGCATATTTGTTATACCATTTTATTGCATCCAAGTAATTACCCTCTTGCCAAAAGTGTTTTGCTTGTTTTTTTGATTCTTTATATTGCAATTTAGATGCTCTTGTCAGATGTGCCCCACCGACGTCTTTTAACGCGATAAACCAATCATCAACCGGATGAATCTCAAATAATTCAGGCCTTTCTCTATATGCCATAATTGACAAGGTCTGATCGTCATCGGCAAAACCACAATGTGTTAAATGCAGCATTGATTCTTTATATAACCTGGCAAAATCAATCCACAGTTCTGCCGGAGCTACCATAATTGCACCTGCAATATAGGCACGCATTGTCCTCACCACTTCAAAGATTGGCATATTATCAGGCTGTTCCATCGCAAACAGATGTATTTTCGGAGAAAAATCATAACACCATAGGAAATCAAATTCATCAGCATAAATGCAATTTTCTCCGCCATGATTATAACCAAAATCTACCCAAGCAACCATGCCAGCAGCATAGCCTTTTTTGACAGCATCTGCAACAAAATATGGCTTTAAATACGTAACATAATTATAATTCGAGTTCCATGATTCCGGATTTTTAGGATAACTTCTAAAGTTGATTGCTGCCTCATTAGATAATGCATTTTGAATTTCTTTGTATACTTCCGGCTCAAGTGCATATACATCATCAATAATAATAATTTGCGTTCTATCTTTTAAATGAAATTCATCTCTTACTTTTATAACTTGTTCAGCAGTGATTTTATCTGTATACACAATAAGCTTATTTTTTATTCTAGCCCAAAACTTAAAATATTCTACATATCTATTGGAACTGCGTTCATAAGTTTTCCATCCTTTCCTACCTATATCAAAAAAAGCCGTTACAATTGTAATTTCCGACATAGCTTCTCTCCTCCCTCACTAACTATTATCAAAAAATCCACAGACTAACTATTTAATTTCGTCTTTGTTCTCGAAATTAAATAGTCATAATAGCATTTTAAATATTGCAGATACATTCCTCTTTTTTTATAGGATTTAGCCATTTTGCTTTTCTCCTTATAGTGGATAGGTTCTGCTAAAGGAACATCACTCCAAGGTGATTTTTTTATATATTCATAATATCGTTTCACCATAAAGTGGTGCTCAGTCCAACGATGCCAGGGTTTATCTCCTGTATAGTGAATCAATATCGTATTTTTAGGCAATTTATGATTCATAAATGACATATTATAAATATGATCCCACTTTATATCCACATATTGGGTTTTACCATCTAAAAGAACATTTAATACGTCCTGATCCAAAGATTTATATTTTTGTGGGTCTTCTATAATTAATTGCATTGCGCGATCAGCAATTTTTTCGTCATGCCATTTATTTACATCGATATACATAACACCAGCATTGAAATATCTGCCGTGCTGAATTGACAGATTTTTTACTTTTACATCAAAATCCGTCATGCAATCATCAATTCCCAAAATAATGTTATTCCCCATATCCGTTTCCAATAATTCCTGTAAAGAGCCAACACACAAAATATCTGCATCAAGATATAACATTTTGTCTGCCGTGCCATATAATTTTTCCCCCATAATAAACCGATAATAGGTTGCATGCGACCATCCTAACGAAGTTGGAAAATTTATAAAAACTTCTAAATTAATATAATAAATTGTGATTTCGATACGCTCTTTTTTTGCTACTTCCTGTAATCTTTCAGTATCACTTTTCTCTATCCCATCTGTAAACACATGAAATGCAATATTTTGATTCGGATTATTTAAAATGATCGAAGTCATTAGTACACCCATACCAAGAGCAAATCTGGAATCTATGCCAAATCCAATATGCAATACTTCTTTTGTATCCTCAAATTTCTTCTGTTCATACAACTTCTTCGTATTTAAAATTGCATTGTTAAAAAGCTCCATTATATGTTCCACCTATCCATTATTTTTTTCGTGCTTCCGCGCCTTCCAATATTTCCAGTACCAAGAGATTGCTTCTCTATAGTTTCCGTGATGGAGCATAGCCGCCCCCATCATTTTCATTTCCTTATAACTCCGCGGCTGATTGAAGAAGGGAACATCTTTCCATAGGGAAGCAGTTGAGTAACGAATAAACAGTTCCTTCTCCGGATGAATGCACCAGATGTGCCAAGGTTTGTTACGTGAGGCAAAGTGCACAAGCACGGCTTCCTCTGAAATTCTACTACTTTTTTTCTCCATATTGCAAATTTCATTCCATCTACGGTCAATAAATTTTGCTTTACCATCTAGAAGAATATTCAATGCATCCTGATCTAACAAAAAGAACTTTCTCTGTTGCAGTAGCTCTATCGCTTGTTCTGAAATTTGATTTTCATTCCATGCTTTTAAATCAATATAGAGCATACCTGCATTAAAGTAACGATCATGTTTCAAATCTAACGTTCTCATATGACTTGCAACAAATTTGCCCTGATCATGTACAACCATTGCAATATTACCTTCAAAATCCATCTTAACAAGTTCACCTAAACCACCCTTACACACCATATCCGCATCCATATAAATGACTCGTTCAACAGTTGGATATAAGAGTTTTGCAACGATGAATCGATTATAAGTAGCCACTGTATAATTCCAAGTCGTTTGAAGGGACTTGAAAACATCTTGATTAATCAAGTATAAATGAATCAAAATTTCTTCTGCATCCGCCAGTATTTTTAAACGTTCTACATCGACGGTTTCAATAGAATTTGCAAATACATGAAAAATAAGGCTTTGATTAGAATTATTGTCAATTATAGATGTCATTGCAACGCCCATCGGACGTATAAAATTAGCATCTACACCAAAGGCTATATGAATCGGCTTTTTTTCTGCAAATTTGCTTCTACCAAAGGTTTGCTGCTCTAGTACTGCATGATTTATATTCATAAGTTTCTCTCCTACGTTCCATCTATATCCAGCCTTGTTCTATAATAATTTTTTTCACTTGTTCTGGCGTAATCAATTCCATACATGTTTGTCCCTTCTTCTGTGTACAATCAAGCCGTTCACAAGGAACACATGGCAATTTGTTTTGCAGAACAATTGCATTAGGCGGAGCCCAGCGTACAGGATCACTCGGCCCGTATAGAACAAGTGTTGGTATCTTAGCTGTACTGATGATATGCATTGGTCCCGTGCAAACAGAAATCGCAAATGCAGCATGTTTCGCAATTGTTGGTAATTCTCTCAGGCTAAATAATCCTGCGGCATTTGTCTTCCTTCCCTTAATTGTTTCTATATATTCTATATCATTTTTTGATCCGATATATACAGGAATGATTCCTTTATCATTTAAAAAGCTGTTAATTTCACTAAAATATGCAGTTGGCCAATTTTTATTGAGTGCCGCACTTTTGGGAACAATCAATACCAGCTTTTCACTTATTTTTTTCTGCTCTTTAATCCATTCTTCAAGATATTCTTTTCTTCCTTCATCAGGATTTCCCAAGATTGCAGCTATTTCATATTCTTTTAACTCGGGATTTAGCAAGTGAATATAGGTTGAAAAATCTTCAATTGCCTTCACTTTACGCATTTTTCGTTGAAACAAACGATTTGCTCCTAAAGATATTTCAAGGCCTTTATTTAATAACTTGCAGTTTGCTTTCCATGCCAGCAATGTGGATGTAAACCGCTCGTCTATAATGATAGCTTCATTGTATCCCTTTTGCTGGATTTCAGAAATAATTTTTTGCTTGTCCTTTTTACTATAGGCAAACACATCATCAATATAACTGTGATTTACTAATAAATCGGCAGATTTTGCCGCCACAACAAATCCTACCTTTGATTGGTTATTCTCCTTGATGAGTTTTGCTAGGGGTGTGGTGACAACAACATCACCAATTCCCAATCGATTGATGATTAAAATTTTTCTCAGCATGGAAACCTCCTAACTCATCCCCTTAAATACATTAAGATACGCTTTTGCCATGTTTTCTAAACTCAAACGTTCTTTAATATATTCGGCAATTTTTTCACTTTCACTTACTTCTAGCTGCAATGCCTTGTCTATTTCTTTTGCCATGTTTTCCGCTGTAACAGTTTGATCGCTCCCATCAAAATTCACGTCACAAGCATAGACAATATTTTCGGTATCGATCGAGCCGATAAATGCACCCACATTCCGAATCGCAACAATCGGTTTCATACATGCTAGCGTTTCCATAGCTACTCTGCCCTCACCAACGAGAATGTCCGTTGCATTATACCAGTCGGCAATATTGGTGACAAAATCATAAATTATAATTTTATCACCATACATTTGATTGAATTCAGCAATTTTACTATTAATTTCATCTCGCATCGGTCCTTCACCAATAATAACTAGCCTCGCATCTGGGCGCTTTTTTAGGACATGTTTCATACTTTCAATTACCGCCAAAGAAACTGCACCTTTTACATTACTTAACCGACTGACATGCAAAATCATTTTAGTTTCTGGTGCAAGCCCTAGTTTCTCTCGACATACTTCTTTTTCCATTGGTTTGAATGCGTGAAAGTCAATGCCATTATTTATCAAATAAATCTGTTCTTTGGAAAAACCAAAACTTCTAACCAGTTTATCTGCAAGATTACGGCTAACGACAAATATTGCGGTAAACATTTTAGCGTAAATAGATTTAAACATTGCTCTATGCCAAGGATCATGCATCGTTACCGTATAAGGAACATGCATATAGTGACGAATCATATGGGCCCATATTCCGGCAGTTCTCTGTTGAGCAGAAATCACATCAATATGCTCTCGTTTTACCAAATCGCACAATCTTGCAATGTCCTTTTTCCATCTTAGTAGATTCGCACCACGTGCCTGTATCATAACAATCATTAGGCGTGGAAACTTTTGTTTCAATTGTGCTAGTTTTTCTTCATTACTGCCTTCATTCACGGCAAGAAACAGATTATGCCCTTCTAAGCCTTTTAATAATGCCTCTACATGTGTTTCTGCTCCGCCAACGCGCCATGGCTGCGAGAATAAAATCAAAATGTTCAATCTACGCACTCCTTAAAGCTGATTTCCCTTTAATAAAATCCAAGAAGATATTGTTCTCATCATGGATACTTTTTCCTCGGCCATTTCTTTTTCATGTCGTATTTCCTGATCATCAGTAGCGGATAATATTTCGTATTCATCTGGATGCTCTATACTTCCCATCGCATGGGGTGTAATCCAATAAGCAGGGTTAAAGCCAACTTTATTTTCTTTCGTTAGACTATTCCCGATCGAATAATAAGTAAAGTTTTCCGGCGCAAGGAGTTCAATCAGCGTCGGCATAATATTGACATGCCCACCCGCCCTATTTGGGGGTAATATGTCTTTGGTAATTCCTTGTCCATAAATCACAAGGGGAATCGAATATCGTTCAAAGGGTACGGGCGTTTTCGTAACATTAACACGATCTGCATGATCCCCTGTGATAATAAACAAACTATCTGGATATTTTTGCTCCGTCTCTCTTACAAAATCATGAACTACTTTATCCATATACCAATAATGTCCCAATTGCCGAATCAGTTCTTGATTGTTTTTCTGCTCCTCTGGCAATCCGTCAATAATTTTAGAAGGATCGAATCCTGCTTTTTCCAAATCCAAATTATAGGGTGGATGGTTCGATACCGTTAAAATCAAGTGAACCGTTGGCTCTTCTTCAGAAAGGTGGCTTAAAAGTGCCTGAAAAATATATTCATCTTTGGTTCCCCATATATTATCCTGCTCAGCAGCAAAATCTGTAGAACTATAAAAATGATCAAACCCCTGGGCCAATGTAAAATCTTTAATTCGCTCCCATGATGGAAACCCACCATACCAAAAGTCAACTTTATATCCCAGTTTCTGCATCTGCGGAGCCAAAGCCGTAGCATAAGGTTTCTCATAACTGCGCGGCTGATAATTTACAGGGACAGATACATCTGATAATCCAGATACCATGGCCGAAATTGCCATTTGCGTAAATGAGCCATTCGGCAAGAAAGAACTCGTATATATCGCATTATCTTGCTGTATAATTTCCTTTAATCCATTTGCAAGATTCAACTTGCTATATTTTTCCATAATTGGCCACTGGGCATAGGTTTCACCTAAAATAATAAAGATATGTCGAGGTTTTGCAATTTTTGCTCCGGCTGCATGCCGAATTAAATAATCATCAATACGATCCGATTCGATATCATTTCCAGCAGCCATTTTAGCGTACTCGCGAATTTTTTCTTTATGTACACCACTGGCCATAGCCCCCTGTGACATACGTTCATTAACGCTATAAGCACGATATAATGCCTGTATATCATCCAAAACTGCCTCATTCAGAAATGTATCCTTAGTAATCGCAGCATTCTCCCAGTTAATTGAATGGTTGTAAGTAAAGCTACCCCCAAATCTCATAAATAGCATAAAAACAGGGATACTGGCAATTATGCTGCAACGCAGCAGTAAACTTTTCGTTGCTGTAAATTGGGGCAATCTATAATTTCTGCTAAATAGAACCAGTTTAAACAAATAACAAATAATAGCGCCAATTAGTATAGCGGCTAAAATTCTAGATGGCAGATTATATTCTTGAATCATGGTAATAAATAAGGCATATACATCATCATTAAATGTGTTATAAATGTTCTGATTAAATGTAACATTAAATACACGATAATAGGGAATCCTTGCCTGAAATAGAATCGATAAGACTACAATATAAACATATCCTAAAACAACTCTAAGCCGATTGGTATTGAACCTAGGTAACATTACCGTTGTTAGCGTACAAGCTAAAAAAGAAAGCATCGCCATAATCCCGGCCGATTTCAAAGTAAGCCGCAATCCTGCCCACATAGCCAGAGCTATCTGATTCATCGCTGTATTCGGCCCAATATATTCCTGCATAATAAAAATAAATGCACCCCGGTATACGCATAATAATACTATCAAAAATAAATATGTTTTTAAATCCTTTTGAATGTTTTCAAAAAAAACACTAAAGCGCCCCATGTAAAATCACTCCATAACACAATATTTGCCTGCTACAAATTTCTCACTGTAACACGGATAGTCTTAATATATAATTTCCTGTAATTTATCAATAACTTGGCATACTGTGATTTCTGACAAGCAATCAACATTTTTGGGACACTTACGCTGCCAACAGCCTTGACATGAATGTGGTGCTAGTAGGACTTTATGCTTCTCTCCATAAGGTCCATTCCGCTTAGGGTCAGTAGGGCCAAACATGGTCACTACGGACGTTCCTACTGCCACAGCCAAATGCATGGGACCCGTATCGCCACCAACAAAGGCTTTTGACTTCTTTATAATATAGGCTAATTGTTTCAGGGACGTTTTTCCAGTTAGGTCAATGGGTGGTATCTTGGCTTTTGAAATTATTTCTTCTGCTAGTAGCTGATCATTAGGTCCGCCAATGATGACTGGGATTATATTATTGTCATAAAGTTTGTCGGCAAGCTGGGCAAAATGAGTAATTGGCCAGCATTTAGAAGGCCAATTCGTACCAGAAGCCAGGACTACATAGGGATTTTCTAATTTTAAGCCAGCATGGTTAGCAATGTTTTCTGCCTTTCGTGCTTCTAGTTCTATAATATTAACAGGGAAAATGACATTATCTATTTTACATCCTAAGTAACTTGCAACATCTAGATATCGATCAACGATATGACCGTGTTGATGATCGCCACAAATTGGTTGGCCGATTTTGTCACTTAGTTCGCGTGCATTGCAGTAAACCAGTCGTTGGGGTGCACCACTGAGATAGGAAATGGCGGCACTTTTAAATAAACCTTGCAAGTCAATAGCTAGGTCAAAATTGCGGGCTTTGAGTTGTTGTGAAAATTTATATCCATTTGACAGTAAGCCTGTTAGGGATTTGAATTTTGGCTTATCAAATATGATAATTTCATCAATATACGGATTATTGGTCAAGAGATCATAGGCTGGTTTTTCTACCACCCATGTAATACGCGCATCAGGATAGGTCTGCTTCAAAGCATATGAAACAGGCAAAGCATGAATTACATCACCAATGGCACTGAGTTTTACGATAAGGATATTTTTGTACATATTAAAACCTCTAAAAAAATATTTTAACCGCAGAGATGCAGAGAGCACAGAGAATATTATTTTGATTTTGTAACACGCTTTATTCCATCACACAAGTATTTTGTATTAAAATTAATTAATAATCCAAGTTGTAACCCTGTAGTTTTTAAATACGATAATACTTGAGCTACGTGTATATCAGCAAGTTCATTTACTGCCTTTAGCTCAACGACTAGGCATTTATCAATTAACAAATCTAACCGTCCCTCACCGACTGGCTTGTCTTTGTAATTGATATTAATTACCTTTTGTCTTTCTAGTGGTATATTTCTTAGTTGCAATTCATGCACCAGCGCCTCTTCATATACGCCTTCTAGATAACCTGGCCCCAATATTTTATGCACTTCAATCGCTGCACCAATAACTTTATCAATTAAAGCCGCCATGTTATCAGTATATTCCATTAAACCACCCTCTGCGACCATTCTCTGCGTGCTCTGTGCCTCTGTGGTTCATTAATCTTTTTTTATTTTTTTTATAATATTACTTGATGATTTGCCGATTACTTCGGGGATGAGGATGGTTTGACCGCCGTATTCTGAGACGATGGCGGATTCGGGGAGGTCTTTGATGTTGTAGTCGCCACCTTTTACGTAGATGGCTGGTTTGATTTGAGAGATTAAGTTTTCCGCTGTGGCTTCTTCAAATATTACTACATAATCAACAGCAGAAAGAGCCGATAGAACTTCGGCTCGGTCAGCTTGGGTATTTATAGGACGGGTTGGACCTTTTAGGGTACGAACAGATTGGTCACTATTGAGGCCTAGAATTAGACAATCGCCTAGTTCCCTAGCGGCCTGTAAATAGCGGACATGGCCCACGTGGAGAATGTCAAAACAGCCGTTGGTAAACACAATCGTTTTACCATCGGCTTTAAGTTGCTCTGCTATATTCCTCATTTGGTTAGAATCTACAATTTTCATACTACACCTACTTTAAAAAGTATCAAGAAATTTTAACCACAAAGACACAAAGATTTTCTATACATTCCCCATTGTGTTGCACTTCAGTGCAATTGTGTCTTTGTGGTTTAATATTTTTCACTCAAAATGTTCCCCGATTGCTTCGCGGAGTTCTGCGAGGTTAGTGGTTGCTGTGCCTGGTTTTTTGACTACGATACCAGCAGCGAAGTTAGATAACCGCGCCGCCTCTTCATAGGTTGCGCCCGCAGCCAAAGCTAATATCATTGTCGCTACTACCGTGTCCCCTGCGCCAGTTACATCATATACTTCGCTTTTATTGATTACCGGAATATGAGTCATCTTACCTGATTGTTCGAATAGGGTCATACCATCTGGCCCACGGGTAATAAGAACTGCTTTGGCATTAAGCCTTTCTAGAATTGTATTTCCAGCGCTTAATAGTGAAGCTTGGTCGACTATCTCATAACCAACGGCTGCAGCTGCTTCCGATTCGTTTTGCTTTACCACGGTGACTCCATTATACTCCATTACGTTATACCTAGAATCTACAATACAAGGTATATTTTTATCTCGACAAGTTTGAATAATATGGTGTATTAGATGCGGTGCAACCGTGTTACTGCCATAATCACTGATCACGACTCCATCCATGTCGACAATATGAGTCGTTATATAATCTTTGAGGGCTTTCTTCATATTATCATCTAAAGCTTCTTTTTTTTCTTTGTCAATTCGTACAATCTGCTGCCGCACTGTTGCTTGCCCACCTGCCATAATGCGTGTTTTTGTAATAGTTGGTCGATTATAATCCACAAGCAATCCAGCTGTTTCCGTTTTTTTGTCTTTAAGTATTCGTACCAATTCTTGCCCTGCATAATCCTGACCTACTATACCTACAGCATATACAATACCACTTAATGTAGCTGCATTATGCACAACATTTGAAGCACC
Source organism: Pelosinus sp. IPA-1 (assembly GCF_030269905.1). Classification (NCBI taxonomy): domain Bacteria; kingdom Bacillati; phylum Bacillota; class Negativicutes; order Selenomonadales; family Sporomusaceae; genus Pelosinus; species Pelosinus sp. IPA-1. Next base: position 39,078 of record NZ_BSVC01000009.1, read on the forward strand.
ACCTGGAACAACATTTTCTTTTGTATGCTCCAGTATTAACACGGGAGCTTCTCGTGAAATTCGTGATATTTTACCTTCTAAATAGACATCTGCCACCATATCGCCAACAACCATGATTTTACGATTCTCAAGTTGTGCAATACGATTCAAAAGTTTATTTTGCAATGACTTTACTCCTTTTTACCAGCGTGTCGTACTTATATCAAAATTAATTTGGTGGCGTTTTGCCCGATAGGTAACCGTTGCTTGCCAACAATGTAAATTTCTATACCAAGTATAATCTTGGTCATATACTTTATTATTGTTTAAATCATAGCTTTGCCGGAAACCAACTGTATTCATTTTATCAATTTTATAGGTAAATCCTGCATCAAATTCTCGCGCCATATCGGCCGTATTGTAATTAAATAACGATGTATTATTTTTGGTATAATGGAATTCCGTAGTCGTAGTCCACTTTGGAGACCATTGTTTCATAAGTGATGTATCAAACTTAATCTTATTGGTAGTAGATCCATTATAACTCTCATGGATCCGTTGTATTCCTGTGCCTAAGCCTAAATATAACCCCTTACTAAGGGTAATGGTATCATGCGAAAAATAAAGATTTTCTTCTTGGTGCCAACTGGTTTTGTATGCATCGGTCCATTTACCATAACTCATGTCAAAAGTATAACTAACCGGCAAATCGCCCAACCGTTTTCTATATAAATTGAACTTAACATCAGGCTCTTTCTTAATCCAATTATCATCATCATCGCGAAAATCGCCCTGTTCTAAGTTGATTGAATAGCTTTTTTCCCTATCAATCACCCCAACAGTTGGTTTAAAACCCGATTTGGAGTAATAAGCCAAATTTGTATAAGCAGAAACAGTATTACCCACTGGATACTCTAAATGTTGTATTATATATGCGCCATCTGAATTTCGATATCCAATACGTGGGAAAGCAGTTTCACCTTCACCTTTTTTTAATGATTTTTTATATTTCGGTACGGAATAAATGACTACATTCTTAATCCACATTTTAGCATTGTATGCAATCATCTTTTCCCCGGGCCAAATTTCAATTTTATCAGCGCTGATATGATAATCAGGTACGATTGCAGGACATTGAGTCATCGTGCCATCATGAGCGATCAGCTCACCAGGAAAAAACTCAAGCTCTTTCCCAGAAATATGCTCTTTGCCTACGATCCCCTTAACTTGCTGCATGTTCCCTAAGTGAGTCGTGTAATTGTAATGGGTATGTGTACCCACCAGCTCACTACCTGGCTGCTGTAGTGTCGCCTTATCGTCTACCCATACTTCTGTAGTTTTGTTATTGCCATGTATAACATCTGCTAAAAGAACATCGGTATTTTGTTTTACAACTACATTGCCTTCAGCAAATATCTCACCTGTTTCCTCACTAAAAGATAAATTCTTACCTTCAATTACAATTGGATATTTGGGTTTATCTTTTTTTGTTTCCTTTTTGGTTTCCTTGTTTGTTGTCTTGGTTGTATTGCTTGTAGCGGTTGTAGCCTTTAACTGAGGTTTATCAGTCGTATCAGGAGCTTGCTCTCCCTGGGTATCAGCTGCTCGTCCCACCACAGAGGCACTAGAAACTAACATCAATACAGATGCACAAACCATAAATTTCTTTATTTGCATTACTTTCTCCTATCAAAAAAAATTTAGATCAATAAAACATTATGTCCAAGGCACAATACATAAAAAACTTTTTGAACCACGAAGATACGAAGAGATTGTGAAGAATAGAAATAGGCCTAGTCTCCCTTCGCACTCTTTCTGTGTCTTCGCGATCTTCGTGTTTCATTGTTTTCCCACAAAGCTTCAAATTCTATTATCAAAAAAACATATACTTTAAACAAAAGAAAGTTTTGAGCCACAGAGGCACAGAGAACACAAAGGTGGCATTTTTCCTTATTTTATTCTATTATTATACCACTTTTCTTATATAACTCCATACGGCAATATGTAGAAAAAGCCGTCTATTGACGGCTTTTGTGAAAATTTACCTAATTATTTCCCCTGTATACCATAAACATTTGTTTCTACTTTTGTTTGAATATACATTTCGGTACCTGCAGGAATCTCTACTTCTTTACCATGAACAAAGGCTCCGCCAACGATACCAATTGGTCCTAAAATGGCCATACCCGCAATGGAGGCGCCTGCCGCTGTCGCTAATGACTTATTTTCCTCTTTTGCTTTTTCTCCTAGTATCGTATTAATCATCGTGCCGTCTATGGCCTCTATTGTATCAAAAGTAACTTGGAGCTCAGCATTGCGGCCAAAATTTCTAGCCCCTTCTACCTTATTGACCACCCCTTGACCTTGCGCTCCCTTAGGAATTACCAAGTTTCCATCAATATAGATGTCATCAGCAGTCTGAAACACTACAACATCTCCAGGGCGACTGGTACGTGTATTAAGTGGTGTAACTAACTTTATTTTGAGTAAACTATCTTTACTTACTGCTGCATTCGTAATAGATACTTTACCGTTTGCATAAGCCAACTTTAATAATTTGTTTAACCGCTCATCATAGGAACCTGCGGAAGGAATTCCAGTAAGCATATGTTCAAGATTTTCAATCCGCCCTTTAGCTGGGCCTGTTGTAACAGCATGAGTAAGAGACCATTCAACAGCATTCAATTTAATAAAAAAGGATGGTGCATCTACAAAGTTATCGTGGGAATAAGAGTATAAAGTATCTGCACGGTTAAGCAATGCTTCTTTGCTTTCCTTTCCTAATACATCTTTTTCTAATTTACTCATACGCTCTACTAACGCACCTGTCATTTCGGCACCATAAAAAAACTTTTCCGTAGCAACAATCTTATCCAAGACAGTCATTTCTGAAACAGATTTAGCAAAAGCAAGCCCCATATTCGAACATATAAATAATGTAAGTATTGTTAAACTAATAAATTTACGCCACATGTAATGCATGTCCTCCTTTTAATTTTGTCTAATTATATCATAATTCGTGATTACTACAAAATTTTCCTGCTGAGACTAACTATTAGACAGCAAAAAATAAAGGAATCGTTAACCGCAGAGAAGCAGAGGACACAGAGAAAAAACAAAATAAAAAATTTGAACCACAAAGACACAAAGGGCACAAAGGAGTTTTTCACTATCCTTTGTGTACTGCGATGGCAGTATTGTGCTTTTGTGGTTCAAAAAATTGTTCTTTTTCTTTACTAAATTTTTACATCAATGATAGCTGAAACCCCTACACCATTGACACGAGAGAAGTTTACAGGGTTTTTGCTATCAATTGGTATTAATGCCTTTACGCGAAAGGTTCTTCCACTAAAGTCACCTTCAATTTGAACAACTGCTTGAGTTCTGTCTATTAGTTCTTGGGAACCAATTACCTGGGCAGCACCTATGTAACCACCGTCGCCGAAGCTAAGAATTGGCACGACTTTCGTTGCGTAGTCAGAACCAGCGCCATGCTTAAATGTGAGAGTATTGATAAAACCATTCAGTTGACCTGAGAACTTATCAATCAGAATGGAAATACCACCAACTTTTAAAATATCACCAAAGCCAAAGGCTTGGGTAACAGGCACTGCAGAAACAGATAGCAGACAAATGACTAGCAGACCGGTAATAAATCGTTTTTTCATGACTTTCCCCACCCTTGTAGATATTATTTGGATATTCATACCTTCTATGTAATAACCATTATTTCCTGCTGAATTAATCAATGAAAATAATGGAAAAATAAAAGCCGCTGGCAAATGCCAGCGGCTTCTCAGTGAGTTGTTCTTAGAAGAAGAACTCAACTTGTGCTTGATAGAATTTAGTTTTTTCAGTGGATACTGCATCGTTAGTTGGTTTAAGATCTGCATATTTAACACGAAGAACAGTATTCAACATTGGAGTATAGTTAAATCCTACTTCATAACCTTTAGCACCAATAGCTGTTCCGTTGGCGAGGTCAATTTGACCGAATGCAGTGTAAGCGCCATCAAAAGTAGCCTTAGGAGAAGCATAGCCATCTAAGTGACGATAGTTAACCCATGCGCCATAAGAGCCAACTTTCTTTTTATCAGCACCTTTGTAATCAAATTCAGCATAATATGCTTTATTTTGCGTATCAGCATCAGACTTACCATAAGAAGCATTTAAAGCCCAATCTTTAGCGAATTTTGTATTAAAACCAGCTTCCCAAACTTTAACTTTATCATTATCATTTCCTGAGAAATTCAATTTCCCTGTTTTGTCTGTATCTTTAAACTGATAATAACCACCATTTAATGTAGTCGCTTTGGAAGTATCATATTTCAAACCTAAACCAAGTACTTCCAAGTTAGGGCTCCACCCAGTAACTTTTGAATCATTACCCCATTCATCTGTATTGTTGTCTCTACCATAGAACAGATTAGCTTTCAATGCATTACCTGCTGCAAAATTCACACCATTTAACGTACTATCAATCATTAAACCATTGTTTAAGAAGTAGTCAAAACGACCGATGGTAGCTGTTGTACCAAAAAGTTGTCCTTTTACATAAGCATTATCCATGGTTACGTCAGTATTACCAGAATTTTTCAAGTCATTAACAGCTTGCAAACGACCATAGTAAGACCATTGATCATTAATTTGACCATCAAGATTTACACGAGTACGTAAGTTAAAAGTATTAGGTTTTCCTCCCAAATCATCGGAGTATTTTTCAGCTCTCAAACGAGCTTCACCAGTTACTTTAATTGTAGAGGAATTTTTTTCTAATTTAGTTACGCGAACATTTAAGCCTTCCAATTCGCTAGCGAATTCTACGGAAAGTTTGTCGATGGTAGCTTTTTGTGCTGCATCAGCTTTGTCGGAATGAGCCATAGCTTTTGCTACGATTTGAGCCATTTCATAACGGCTGATCATTTTGTCGCCTTTGTATGTACCGTCGCCATAACCATCAACGATACCTGCTTTTGCCAATGAGCTTACAGCATCATAGGACCAATGTTTTGCAGGAACGTCAGAGAAAGGATTTGTTGCAGCGAATGAAGTACCAGCTACGCCAAGTATCATTGCTGCTGCCAAGGAAGCTACTAATTGTTTTTTCATGATAATCTCTCCTTAGGTTTTTATTTTTTTGGGTTTACGATGAACCTCCACCTAAGAAAGGATATCTTTTGAGTATCCATGTTTCCTCAATGTTATCCTAGCTTAAAGTTTACAGTTCATATCTATTCACTACTGCGAGAATTTTTCGTCATACAAAAATTTCTTTTGATGACAATTAGTTTCTAGCAGTGAAAGATCTTAAAAATAAATCTCCATATAAGTAATATATTCTATATATTGAGAAATATTCAACATTGTATTAAATTTTCCCTGTTTTTTCAAAGATAATATTAACTTTATATGAAAAATTTAACATGTTCTTTACATTTCCAATTTTACACAATAATGACTGATAAGTCAAGTTGATTTTTTTCAAAAATGTATCATACCAATGTACATTTTTTATGAGCTAAAAAAGAAACCTGACCGAAGTCAGGTTTCTTTTTTCTGTATGAATTAGAATTTAGCAGTTACATTTACACGATAATAATTGTAATCGTCTTTTTGAGTGTCTTTATTATCAATCTTCACATAGTGGAATTCAGTAGTAAGGTTTTTGCTGAGAGCGCGGTTGTATGAGTAGTCCCAACCAGTGAATTTAGTAGCAACATTCTTAGCAGCATCTAATGTTGTCAAACCACTACCATTAGGAGTATCTATTCCTAATGAATTTGCACCTACTGAGTAGTATTGGACAACAAAGTTTTGGTCGCCGTCTTTCTTAAGGGATTGTGCACCATACTTCGCTAATACAGTATAGAATTTGTCATCGTGTGTAGCGTAATTAGCATCATTTTGTCCACCTTCAGCAGTTAATGAAAACTTAGAATTAAAGGTATATGCTGCATTGAGGTATTTGAGTTTTAAGACATCTGGACCAATCGCAGTATTAGTAGATGTTGGAGCATTATCTCTTACGGCGAAATAACCTCCACCATAAGCAAATTTACCAGTCTTAGTGGATAATTCAACTGAATCAACATCGATTTGGCTTACCAAACGACCATGATTCACAGTAGCATTTACTGCGCCTATTTTTGTAGCAAGTTTAATACCATCGAAGTTAATATTGCCATTATCAACGATAGCTTGAGTTGTACCAACTACTAGAGATTGACGACCAGCAGTAGCAGTAACAGTACCCATTTGACGAGTTAGGAATGCACGGTCAATTGTCGCATTATCAGTACCAGTACCATTATTATCTCCTAATTTATCAGACCCAAAAGTAGACCATTGAGAACCGGCAGGCAATCCATAAGCACTTAACTTCTTATTGTAACTATTATTTGCAATTCTCATTCCAAAAGTTGTATTCTCGTCAACAACAGCCTTAGCATCTAAGCGCAATCTGTATTTAAATGCTGTTGTATCTGCAATTCCCTCATTATCTTGTGAATGGTAACGTAATCCAAAAGTACCATTGAATTTTAAATTAGGTTGGTTTTTTTCCAAATTACCTACGCGTACACCAAGCTTGTCCAATTCATCGGAAAATTCAGCTTGCAATTTTTTGATTTCTGCTTTTTGTTGCGCATTCGCTTTTTCTTCGTTGCCCATAGCTTTTGCTACAATTTGAGCCATTTCATAACGAGTGATGGTTTTGTCACCTTTGAAAGTGCCATCGCCATAGCCGTCAACAATACCAGCCTTAGCCAACATTTTTACAGAGTCATAAGCCCAGTTATTCGCAGGAACGTCTACGAAAGGGTTGGATGCAGCGAAGGAAGTACCAGCTACACCAAGGATCATTGCGGCTGCCAAAGAAGCTACTAATTGTTTTTTCATGTTTAGAATCTCTCCTTAGGTTTTTTATTTTTGTTCAGCAAGTCCTACACCATAAGCCTAAGAAGAATCCAAACTTGAGTGTCCATGTTTCCTCAAATGATTTCTTTCGCAAACTTACTATGTAAAATCTTACTTCACTTTTGTGTATATTCTCCAACTTTTTTTTTTATCCTTCTTGTATTTTGTATTTTTTTATAATTTTTGTTAAGTTTTTGTTATGTTTTCGTTTAATACTTGCTTATTCATAAGAAAATAGCGTTCTGCTAGTATTACGGCTACATAATCGTCCACTGGACAGGGTGGCACTTGCATTGTTACTGGGATTAGGCGTTTTAAGCCTTTGGGAGGATTCTCACGCCAGTAGCGAAGGCGACCTTCATCCGTGGTACGGTATTCGTCTACGAGAATGAGAGTTATTGATTGGTCGATATCTTTTATTTTTTCTAATGTTTTTTTTGCATCTTTACTCGAAGTCCCATCTCCCATAATGATTGTTTCTATATGATAACTACTAGTCAGCTGTTCTATCGTAGTAGCTAGATTGATTGTATCAATTATCGCTTGCTTTAATACACCTTTTTCTTTATGTACAACAGCTATTCCGCATTTTTCTCTTCCTGGATCAATGCTGATAATCGTTTGGCTTATGGTCACGACACATCCCGCCTTTCAGGCACCCCTCTGGTAGAGGGGAATTTTTATATTGTATTGTTAATGTTCTCGGTTGATGGGTGAATTCCTTTGAGAGATTTTAATTTGAACCACAGAGGCACAGAGCTGCTTACGCGGACACAGAGAACACTAAGGTTATATACTCACGAATACTATAATAATCCTCTGCGCCCTCTGTGGATCTCTGTGTTCTCTGTGTTTCAACTCTCTGCCAAGGCCAACGGAAAAAGAGCACCCCGAGGGGGTGCTCTTTTGATTAAGGTTAAATTAGAATTTTACGTTAACAGCTGCAGAAGTACGTGCATTCATGTTATCGAAATCTTGGTATTTAACATTTAAGTTAGCATTTTTAGTAAGAGCTTTGTCGTATTGATATTCCATACCTTTAATTGCTACGTCTGTAGGAAGAGCAATTACATCAGAGCTAGAGTAAGCATTGTAAACGCCTGCATCTGCATCTCTATGAAGAACAGTCAAGCCAGCTTTGTCGAATTTAACACCAAAAGCAGTAGCACTTGCTTTGTTAGTATCGTTCTTAACATAATCAGCAAGAGCAGTTACGCCGTGAGCGATAGGAGCAGAACCATTGATTGCATATGCTTTGTTGTCACCGTTTTTCAAGTAGTCAGCAGTTACTTTTCCACCCATTACATTAACACCATATTCAGCAGCATACATGTGTTCAGGAGCATTAGCAGTTCCATTAGTAGTAGTTCCAGTATTATTACCTGCAAACAATTTTAATGCACCAGTTTGAAGTCCAAGACCAGTCATTCTATCATCAAACAGAATGCCTGAACCTAAAGTTACGTCTTGACGACCTACAGTAGCTTTTGCACCCAATGCATTGAATGCTACGTTAGCAGTATCTAATTTAACACCAACGGTTTGGTTATTATCGCTAGGATTGAAGTTTGCACTTAAACGCGCATTGTAGCCAATTTCATTGTTGATTTTACCATCAAAAGAAACGCGAGTACGAAGGTCAGTTTTGTCATTCGTATCTTTTACATCAGTATAACGCACACGAGCATCACCAGAGATTTTTACCATGTTGTCGATTTGGTTTTGCATGCCTTCTACTTTAACACCCATAGTGTTTAATTCAGTAGCGAATTCTTTTTCTAATTTTTCAACAGTTGCTTTTTGATCATTGTTCAATGATTTTGTCATAGCTTTTGCTACGATTTGTGCCATTTCGTAACGAGTAACAGTTTTGTCACCTTTGAAAGTGCCATCGCCATAACCATCAACGATACCAGCTTGTGCCAATTTGGATACTGCATCATATGACCAGTGTTTTACAGGAACATCGGAAAAAGGATTAGCGAATGCTGGTACTGCAATGCTAGCAGCCAATGCAGTTGTTACTGCTACTTTTAAAAGTCTCTTGTTCATTTGAAGAATCCCCCTAAAATGTTTTTTAATTTTGCGGGTGCTATCACCAACATGATAAGAGCTATTGACTAAAGGGGGCGTTCCATGAGTGTCCACGTTTCCTCAGCAACAGCCTTCCTATACTCTATATCACTTTCATGCCCCTGTCGCTTTTCACAGGTTCTAGTTTACATAATTCTATAAATCTTTTTAAAGTCCTGCTTATGTTCTTGGTGTAAATATTGGTATTATTCTTGCAATTCCAGGATTGACCATTTAGTCAGATCACTTTAAAAAAATATGATAGTTTACATAACGCTAGATATTTTCGCGGGTGTTCTCACCAACATAATCTTGGATGCTCTGCATGCCACTTTTATGTCCCTGTCGCTTTCACAGGTTCTAGTTTACATAATTCTATAAATCTTTTTATATTCCTGCTTATGACCTTAGTGTAAATATTGGTATTAATCTAATATCTACAAACATTGACTAGTTGGTCATACTCACTTAAAAAAATATTATAGTTTTACATAACTATTATACTTTTGTAATTCTGCAAAAAAATAAGGAATCCTGCTTTTTAAGCAGGATTCCTTATTGGTAACTTTTGCAATGGTTTCTTAAGGTGTATCCTATTCTGCTCCCCCTTGAATATGCATCTCGATTTTTAAAGGGCCTACGGCATAGGTATCCTCTTTAGCGGTGGCCGTAATCATAACTTTACCTTTGTTATACCGTTTTACTTTGTTGACGGTATCATAAAACTCAGCACCGTTCATAGCTCCTACGGTTCCTTGAATCGGATCCGGCAATATACCTTTATTCACGGCAGTCACGTTGACCTTCCGCAAAAAGGTCATCACAGCCTCTTCAGGCTGCTCTGTCTTAGACCCAAGGTCAATCACTGCCATTTGAATGGTTTCTCCCTTTTTATAGATAAGGTTATTCGGGAAAAGATTAATTTGACCAATAACTGGTTCGCCATATACAGTATTACCGTTTGCTGTTATACGTACAATAGCATTCTGAGGAATTTTTGCTAATGTTGCTGCCACTTTATCAAAGTCGGCCTGGGCAATCCACAGTACGTTTAAGCTTCTATCTTCAATCCCCAGTCTATCAATTACATGCTGATTCGTATCATAAATTGCTTCGGCTAAGGCTCTTTCTGTATCACTCTTACTTTCTCCACCTGGAAGAATAACTGTAGAAAGTACTTCTCCTGCTCTATATATAATAGAACCTTCACGTACTACTTGAATGCCTTGACCTAATCTCGTTGTCAATTGATTTAACCGATCTACGTCATCTTGTAATGTTACTTTGGCTTCGTTTAGAGACTGAACCCGTATATCTAGCTGGTTCTTTGTCTCTTGCAAAGTACTAATTGCCTGCTGTGCTTTTGATAGATCACCTTTGGCTAGCGCATAGTCTGCTTGGGTTTGCTGCAGTTCCAAAGAGGTACGATCCCTCTGGGCTATTACTGCAGATAACTCTTCGGTAATCGCACTCAAACGCTCGGCTGTATCTTTTACTTTTAGGGTGAGGGCTGTATATTCCGCATTTTTGGCTTCCAGAGCAGCACGGCTAGTGGCAAGCTCTGCATTTTTGCTTGTTACTTCTTGATTGAGGGAAGATAATTGCTTAGCTAACGCTTCCATACCAAAGAGGGCGGTACGCACATCTTGTGAGACTAATGCCAATACACCAATTGTGGAAGCGGTAATAAGAAAACCTGTAATGATGGTAACGATGATAGAAGTATGCTTGGGGCGTAAACCAAAGATGCTAAGTTTCTTTTTACCTACTTTTGTACCTAATTTGTCACCAATGTAGGCAATGGCACCACCAGTAATGGTAAGAATGGCTATAAGGGTTAGACCGTACATGATGTGCTACCTCCTTTCTTTCTAATGAGGAAATTTTAAATAGACAATTGAAACGGGAAGGAATGAAGAGTTTTTGAACCACAAAGACATAAAGGACACAGAGGGATTCTGAAACGCGAAGATGAAAAGCGCTGTGCGGAAGTGAAAGACGCGAAGGATTTTTGAACCACAGAGACACAGAGGGCGCAGAGAGGGTATCATTTTATTTCTAGAGATATTTCCCGCATCCGCTCTGTGGTCTCTGCGCCTCTGCGGTTCGTTCGTTATCTTCTATAATACTTAGCGTGAGGCTTTGCGAACTAGGAGAGCTCCTGCAATAATACCGATAATATTAGGTATCCAAGCAGCTAATACTACAGGAAGGGCACCACCTTGCCCTAATGCAGTGAAGACGGTCATTATGGTGTAGTAAACGAAGATAATAATAATACTAATTCCTAATCCAATAGAAGAACTAGATCGATTAGGCTGCAATCCAAGGGGTGTGCCAATGAGAGCAAAAACAAAACTCGCCACTGGAATGGAAAGACGTTGCTGTAATTCCATTTCATATTTTTTAGCGTCTACATACTCTTGTCCTAATATCTTAATATGCTGCTTTAGTTCCTTAATGGTCATTTCCTCTGGTTTTTTTTGTTCACGGGAAATGGCACTTGGAGCTTTATCCATTGGCATAACTTGCTCAGCAAAATGCATAGTACGTTCTAGGTTTCCTTCGGCTGTCAAATCATGAATAATTCCATTATACATGGTCCAATGATTATCTTGCCATACTGCTTTTTCTGCATTTTCAACTCGTGCTAATTGGCCATTATCAAATTCCTGCGTGGCTACGGCATACATAGTATTTGTTTCTTCTTCATATTTACGAGCATAGGTTAGTCTTTCTAACATATCCCCTTTAACATCCTTAATAATAATATGTTCCTGCGATTTTAGCGCCGTATTCTTCTGAATTTCAGAACGCACCACGTAGTTGTAAGCTTCATTGGATTGAGGAACAACCATTTCAGCAAACACCACCGCAAAGATACTTACAAAAAATGCAACAATAAATACGGGAGCTGCTAGGCGATAGAAGCTGATTCCCCCTGATCGCATGGCTGTAATTTCACTAGAACCAGATAGACGGCCAAAGGCTAACAGTGCTGCCAAAAGCATAGACATAGGAAAAGTTAACACAACAATGCTAGGCAGGCTATAAATGAATAATTTCACTACAGAACTCAGGGACGCACCATATTGGGTTACATATTGGGCGATTCGAAGCATGGTGCTCGTGCCAATAAAAACACTGGAAAAAGAGGCAATGCCAAAAATAAAGGGACCTAACAGTTCTTTTATTATATATTTATCAAGTATGCGCATAAATTTCTCCCTTTTACAAAAAACATAAAAAAAACATTTGAAACACAAACAACACTAAGCCGCTTCGCGGACACAAAGATCACAAAGGAGATCTAAATTAAAATTTATAAGCTAAAATTCTCACCGAGATAGAATTTTTTAGCGATTTCACTATTGGCAATGGTATCTGCATCACCATGAATTAAAATTTGGCCCTCATTTAAAATATAGGCACGATCTACAATGCTTAAGGTTTCTCTAACATTGTGATCGGTAATCAGCACACCAATTCCGCGTTGTTTTAGATAACTAATAATCTCTTGAATATCAGCAACAGCAATCGGATCAACACCTGCGAAAGGTTCATCTAGTAATATAAATGCTGGGTCAGTAGCTAAGCAACGGGCAATTTCCACCCTGCGGCGTTCTCCGCCTGATAGTTGGGAGCCTTTGCGCTTACGAACATGAGTAATATTAAATTCATCCAGCAATTTTTCTGCTTTTTCTGTCCGCTGATCAGATGTTAACTGTGTCGTTTCCAAAATGGCCATAATATTATCTTCTACAGAAAGTTTACGAAATACGGATGCTTCTTGGGGCAGATAACCTACACCAAAACTGGCACGACGGTACATAGGCGTTTCTGTTACTTCCTCATCATTAATGACAATCATACCACTGTTAGGACGTTCCAAGCCAACAATCATATAGAAAGTCGTTGTTTTACCAGCGCCGTTAGGACCCAATAGGCCAACAACTTCCCCTTGGTTGACCCGTAAGCTAACGCCATCAACTACATTGCGATTTTTGTAGGTTTTCACCAGATTAAACGTTTCGATATACATATGAAAACTCCTTGCTCTAAGGATTAAATATTATCTTTTTAATCAGATAAGCATTAAAATAGTTGAACCACAAAGACACAAAGGACACTATAGAATTTATTCTTTTGTGCACCGCACAGCGGTATTGTGTCTTTGTGGTTCAACATTCATTACATTCTTATTGAGGTGTTATGACAAGTTTGCTGCGACCTTGCACGTCAATGACTTTATTATCTAGGTATAAGGTTAAGGTATTGCCTGTCAACACGTTACCGTCTTGCACTGCTCTTGCATTGCCTGTAAGAACTGTTTTTCCCTGTTGATCTTTGCTACCATAATACACGGCTTGGTCTGATGTCGCGTCCATATTGCGAGTTTCACTGACGATATGCACGTTACCTTGGGCTACAGCGCGATTTTCACTGAAAAAGGACTCTATTTGATCCGCTGTCATAATCCCATCTGGAGTATTTAAGTTTGCCCATCCTTTGACTATAGCATATTGCTTGTCAGAATAATAGTCAATTTTAGGCCCTGTCAGTTTACTTGTTCCCTTTGTTAATATAGGATCTCCCGTTGCAACCATATGAACATTGTCATAGGAGTGTACTTCTTGTGCAGTTAAGGTAGCATCTTCTTGTACTACTTGCACACCACCAAATACATGTGCTTCCTTGGTCTTACTATTATATTCTGCACTACTACCTGTCATAGTAGCATTTTCTTGCACCATACGTACATTTCCTTGGGCTGTCATAATCCCTTTGACCGAATCATATTCAATGCTGTCTGCCGCCAGCTCCACTGGCTTGTTTTGCGCAGCATAACCGTATGAAGCTATCATAGAGGCAAGTACCAAGGTAAAAACTGTTCTCGTTATATTCGCTTTCATTGGGAAGACCCTCCTTTTATGACCTTAGCATTGCCATACACTTTTACTTTTTCCATATTGGAATCGCTTTCTATTTTATCTCCTGTAATGACAGTATCCTCTTTAGTAAGAATTACATCACCAGACCCATAAAAACGTTTTTCATTACTTGACCACCGTGCATCCTTGGCATTAAAGGTTCCTCCATCACTGGCCACAGCACGGACCTGAGTCGACATTGAAATGTCTTTCGTCTTACTATCTAAAAATGCCTCTGGAGCTGTAATCTCAATTTTACCACCTTTTTCTTGATAAAAGGTGCCTACTAGATTTTTCATTTGTACATTTTTGGTAGTTACATCAATCTCGATGGTCTCGGCTTTTAATTCCCACAAACGTTTGCCATCTTTTTCTTCAATAATCGAATTGCCTGCATAAGAAAGTTTGGATGTTTGTTGAGCCTCTGGTTCTGCCTCTTTGGCTTGTGGAACTAAGGGTTCATCCTTGAGAAAATAGTATAAACCGCCAACCAATATCATGATAACACAGGCTATGATGCTTCCTGTTGTTTTTTTCATGCCTGTTTACCCACCCTTTCTTTGCCACCAATACTTTCTTCTTGTTTCACGGCAACTTGGGTATAGGCCGTATTCCAACGTTTCTGAAACCATAACCACTCATCCGAATATTGACGAATGGTTTGTTCAATAATTTGGGTCATTTTAATAGTAAGGTTACGAATATCTTCTACTTCGTTACCTGTATCTTCATAATAAAAAGGCTCACCAATAAGAACTCGATGCCCACCCTCTGGACTTCGCACGATAAAACTGGGCACTACAGGCGCTTTGAACTTTTTTGCAAAGATAGCAGGACCTGTTGGTGTAGAGGACATCTTACCCAGAAATTCAATAAATAGGCCATTGACACCTGCATCCTGATCCGCTAAGAAACCAAGAATTTTTCCTTGTTTCAATGCTTTAGCTGCACTTACCAATTCTGCCGTGCCTCTTGAGAAAATTTCAATGCCTACTAATTCACGGTACTCATTTAAAATCCGTGTATGTTGGTCATTGGGCTGCCGTTTAATAACGGCGGCCATAGGGAAACCATCCATAGCCAAGGCTGCGCCTAACCACTCCCAGTTACCAATATGAGCTGTCAGCAAAACTACGCCTCGTCCTTGCTCTACCGCCTGGCTAAGATAATGACGATTTTCTATGCTAATATATTGATGCACATTTTCTACTTTGAGAACTGGCGTATATAACACTTCCAAAAAAGTCTGTCCTAATTTAGTAAACAAACTAGCGATGTTTCTGGAGGCTTCTTCATAAGATATTCCTAAGGATTCTTGCATCTGCTCTAAGGCACGCCGCCGCTGCCGAGCAGCAATATGGTAGTAAAGTCTACCGAGCCTTCTACCTAAAAATAAAACCCAGCTGTATGGTAATAAGCAAACCATACGACTGATACTCTTTAATAAATAATATTGCCAAACGTTAGACATTGACGAGCCTCCTTCCTTACTGCTGTGTTTTTATCTGTCCACCTTGGATGTAGGAGTTTATTATCTCCTCCCACTTCCCTTGGGATTTTAAGATAAATTCAACGACTTCACGAACTGCCCCTTTGCCGCCATGGTGATTGGTCACTAGATGAGCATAACTTTTGACTTCAGGTACAGCATTGGCTACAGCACAGGACAATCCTACTTTTGTCATAACTGATAAATCAATCAAGTCATCACCTACATAGGCTACTTCCTCTAAAGCAAGATTATATTTTTCTACTAGTTCATAAAGAGCCTCTAGTTTATTCTTCGATCCTTGGTAGACATCCAGTATCTTAAGCTCAGAACTGCGCAATTGAACAATCTGGCTTTCTCGGCCAGTTATGATAGCAGTTTTTAAGCCTGCTTTATGAGCAATGGTAATTCCTAATCCATCTTGAGCGTGAAAATTTTTCATTAATTCCCCGTCACGACCAAAGATAATATGTCCATCTGTCAATACACCATCTACGTCTAGGATCAACAGTTTAATTTTTTGTCCACGACTTGTCTTATCCATTATACCACTCCTTGGCGCAATAAGTCAGTAAGGTGAATAATACCAATCGCCTTATTTTGTTCATCAACTACAGGTAATACAGTAATAGGCCTAGGATGATTTTTTTCCATAATACGCAGCGCCTGAGCAGCTAGCTTGTTCGCTGTAATGGTACGTGGCGTTTTTGTCATAAGGCGATCCACCTTTTTATCTAGGAATTCATGCCCTTGCTCTAACCCTCGGCGAATGTCACCATCCGTAATGATCCCAACTAGATGCCCCTGTTCATCCACTACATTAGTAACGCCAAGTCCTTTGGCAGTAATAACAAATAAAGCTTCTTTCACAGTCTTATCTAGGGTAACTAATGGATTTTCTTCGCCGGAATGCATTATGTTTTCTACCGTTAATAAAAGTCTGCGGCCTAACGCTCCCCCTGGATGAAACACGGCAAAATCTTCAGGTGTAAATTTACGTTCTGATAGTAAGGCGACTGCTAAGGCATCTCCCATAGCCAGTGAGGCAGTAGTGCTAGCTGTCGGCGCCAAACCTAAAGGACAAGCTTCTTGCTCTACGGCTACATCGAGAAAAATATCTGCATTTTTGGCCATGGTAGATTCCGCGCAACCAGACATGACTACAATGCTGGCACCAATACGTTTAATGGCCGGAAAAATACTAACAACTTCTGCTGTTTCCCCACTGTTAGACAATGCCAATACAACGTCGTCAGCAGTGACCATCCCCAGGTCCCCATGAATCCCTTCTGCTGGATGTAAAAAAAAGGCAGGAGTTCCTGTACTAGCAAGGGTCGCAGCAATTTTTTTGCCAATATGCCCGGATTTGCCCATTCCGGTAACTACAACCCGCCCTGTGCAAGATAATATCATATCAATAGCAGCTGTAAATTGACCATTTATCCGCGGAATTAAGCTTTCAATGGCTTTTGCCTCAATGGCTAAGACTTTCTTTGCTTGTTCAATAATCATGGCCTATACCTCCGTTAAAAATATTTAAACCGCGAAGATACAAAGTTGGGAAGCGCTGTTCACTATTCTTCATACCCTTCGCATCTTCGCGGTTCGAAATGCTTTTTCTCTATATTCAGAAAGACATTACACTAATAAGAATTGAACCACAAAGACACAAAGGCACTATAGGAATGGATGTTTCCTATTGTGTGCCACGCCAGTGGCATTGTGTCTTTGTGGTTCATTTTTGGGTACATCTAACACATGTTATTTATGTTTACGTACAACATTGTCAAGAGCTTGTACGTCTTTTAGTAAGTCTTCTAGTTGGTCAATGTAGAGCATGTTCGGGCCATCTGATAATGCCTCTGCTGGGTTATCATGAACTTCCATGAATAAGACATCAATTCCTGTTGCTACGGCGGCGCGAGTAAGATAAGGTACAAATTCCCTTTGCCCGCTAGAAGTCGTCCCAGCACCTCCTGGTAATTGTACGCTATGAGTTCCATCAAATACGATAGGATAGCCAAAAGAACGCATGATAGGCAAAGATCTCATATCCGTTACCAAATTATTATAACCGAAGCTTGCCCCCCGCTCTGTCAGGAGAATGTTTTCGTTACCAGCTTCGCGAATTTTCGCAATTACGTTTTTCATATCATTAGGAGCTAAGAATTGTCCCTTTTTTACATTTACCACTTTTCCTGTGCTAGCCGCTTGATAGACTAGGTCAGTTTGGCGACATAGAAATGCAGGTATTTGTAAAACATCCAAGACATTTGCTGCTGGCTCAATTTGTGTACTGCAATGAATGTCACTTACCACTGGTACGCCTAATTCTTCTTTAATTTGCCTTAAGATTTCTAAGCCTTCTGTAAGACCTGGTCCACGAAAAGAAGAATAAGATGAACGATTGGCTTTATCGAAAGATGCTTTAAAAATATAGGGAATACCTAAGCGATCTGTAATTTCCTTTATAGCTTTCCCGATTTTGAGGGTACGTTCTGCCCCTTCAATCACGCAAGGCCCAGCCATCAAAGCGATAGGGTTCTTCCCACCAACAGTAATGGATCCAATGTTAACTGTATTCATAAAAAAGCCTCCTAAATTTTCATTGATTTCGAGGATGTATTTTTTGAACCACAGAGACACAGAGGACGCTGAGGAGATTTATATTGACATAATTGTATTTTCTCCTCTGCGCTTCTCTGTGCCCTCTGTGGTTCAACCGTTTTTTTACCGCAAAAGCGCAAAGGAAGCTGAGAGTTGAATTTGTTATTAATTCTTCAATAATAAATTCACTTTTTCTAAATCTTCCATGGTATCTACACCAATGGATTGGAAGTCTGTTTTGATTACCTTTATGCGATAGCCATGTTCTAAGGCCCGTAGTTGTTCTAGAGATTCTGCCTTTTCTAGGGGAGTGGGAGTTAGCTTTGCATATTTCAATAAGAAATCCCTGCGATAAGCATAAATACCAATGTGTTTATACACAGGCAAGCCTGTCTCTACACGAGGAAAGGGAATGAGGGAACGAGAAAAATACAATGCATAACCTTGTAAATCCGTTACTACTTTCACAACACTAGGAACTTGATATTCACTTTTATCGATCTGCGTCATGAGGGTTGCCATGTGCAAGTCAGGATTGTTATCAAAAGCACCAGCTAACTGATCAATAACTTCTGGCTGAATCATGGGTTCATCCCCCTGGACATTGATAATCAAATCAACATCAGGGAATTTTTCTGCTACCTCAGCTAGTCGATCGGTACCTGTAGGATGATCTGGCGATGTCAAAACAGCCTTTCCGCCGAAGCTTTCAACCGTTTCATATACTAAAGAGTGGTCTGTTGCTATTATGACTTGCTTAGGGCGCTTAGAAAGAATCGCCCGTTCATATACACGTTGAATCATAGGTTTACCAGCAATATCTGCCAAAGGCTTCCCAGGAAGCCGAGTGGAAGAGTAACGGGCTGGAATAACACATACTATGTTCATCGAAAAACCTCCTTTAGAAGTATCGTATTGAACTTTCAAGAAACCATACTACCTTTTTACTGTATTATACTTTTTTATAGCGGTAGTTTCGATTAGCCCCATTAGCTCTTCATAACCTTCGGTAAAATGTACAGCGATGCTTAAGACGTATAATGGAAGAGGGCGATTGGAGTGGATAAATTCAGCAGGAATTTTCACAGCATCTTTTTCCGTTGTCACTAAGGCATAAGCCTTTTCGTCCACAGCTCGCTGCATAAGATACTGCATTTCTGCCATTGTATAATCATGATGATCTGCATAACGTACCCCAGAAACTTGGGCCACGCCAATATCCAAAATGGTTTGTTCGAAGGAGGAAGGGTTGCCAATGGCAGAAAACGCTAATACTTTTTGCCCACGAATGGTCTCTAATGCCACATCAGTCACCCGCATCCCTTTATACCATTCCTCAATTTCCACGAAGCACCTTGGTTTGTGAATGCTTTCCACAACCAAAGCGGTATTGTTGTAGCGGTCTAGAGTCGTATGAATTACATCTCGCGCATCATTCGTGGATTGGTCTACTTTGGTTAATAAAAAGACTTGCGCTCGATCCAAATTGGGTAAGGGCTCCCGCAAGGTTCCCCTTGGCAACATAAAGTTATTGCCAAACATATTTAATGAATCAATTAAAACAATATCCAAATCCCGAGCCAACTGCCAATGCTGATATCCATCATCGAGAATAATCACATCCGCTTTTAGTTCCTTAACAGCATATTCCCCTGTAATAATTCGATCTCGTCCAATGACTACTGAAATTCCTGGTAAGCTTTTTGCTAACAGATAGGCTTCATCCCCTGCTTCTGTTGCTGTCATATAGATTTTGTTTCCGTCTGAAACTAAGCCAACTTTACCTTTCCAACCAGCACGGTAACCTCGATTTAAAATAACGACTCGATATCCCATATCCCGAATAATCATCGCTAACCGCTGAGCGGTGGGAGTCTTCCCCGTACCACCTACCGTAATATTACCAAGACTAATTACATAGGAAGGTAACTTATGCTGTTTTAAAAGACCATGCTTATATAAGCGTAATTTAAGGCGTACGGCCCAACCATAAAGCATAGAAAATCCTTGCAGCAATCCTAGTAAAAAAGCTGCAAAGCGGCCAGGCTGTTCACCATGTACTAATTTGTATAAATAAAGTTGTAATTCTTCACGTTGGCGCATACTTGTTCCGCCTTTTGCTTAATTTATTCTTGCTAGCAAGTCCTTTAGGTACGTCACACTTTTTCGTGAAGCCCCACGGTTTTCTTCAATAATCCTTATTGTTTCTTGAGACATTTTTAACAGTAAGGTTTCATTCTTTACGATATCTAGTATTTTTTCCCCTAGGCCATCGGCATCATATACTGTTACACAGGCTTCCCTCTCGGAAAACAATGCATACGTATCTTTAAAGTTAAACATATGAGGACCGACTATAATGGGTTTACCATGTGCCGCAGGTTCGAGAATATTATGTCCGCCTTTCGGTACTAGACTACCACCAACATAAATAATCGTCCCCAAACTGTAAATTTTCCCCAACTCACCAATAGTATCTAGTACCACAACATCATGGTTAATATTTGGATTGGCAAGTAAATTTTTTCGCAGTTTCCCAGAAAAACCAAATTTGTTCGCTAAAAGGGCAATTTCTTCACTACGAAGAATATCACGAGGAGCTATTACTAATTTGGCTGTGGGGAACTCCTCTTTTACCTTTTGAAAGGCACTAAACAAGAGTTCTTCTTCCCCTGGATGAGTACTACCCGCCATTAAAATGGGGAAGGAATTTTCAATCCCCAGTTCCCGAAGTAGAGTCTGTTGTTCCTCGTTTGTCACATTCGTATAGGTTTGATCAAACTTGGTGTTGCCTGTCACAACAACCCGCTCTTTATCCGCTCCTAAGCGGATAATATATTGAGCATCAATTGAAGATTGCATGCAAAATATTTCCACCGTATTGAGCATGGCTTTTAATACGCTGCGCATATAATGATAACGTTCCACACTTTTATCGCTTATCC
Organism: Pelosinus sp. IPA-1; assembly: GCF_030269905.1. NCBI lineage: Bacteria > Bacillati > Bacillota > Negativicutes > Selenomonadales > Sporomusaceae > Pelosinus > Pelosinus sp. IPA-1. Next base: position 60,017 of record NZ_BSVC01000009.1, read on the forward strand.
TGCCATTAACCATCATTACAGGTATACTAAAGTGTCTCGCTGCCTTTAAAAAATTGGGCCACAATTCTGTCTCTACCAATAAAAATACACAAGGGCGAATCCGTTTAATAACATAATGGCTCAAATAGGGCACGTCGAGAGGGAAAAAGATAATACTATCAGCATCTTTGATAATTCTTTTCGCCATGTCATACCCACTAGAAGTTACTACCGATATTAATATAGGCTTATCAGGGAAGGCACAACGTATCTCTTTGATGATTGGACTGGCGGCGACGATTTCCCCTACAGAAGCTGCATGCAGCCAAATGCAATCTTGCTTAACTACAGGTGCCAAGTCTTCTTCAGGCAAAAAACCGAAACTTTGCTGCAATCGCCTGCTAAAACCTTTTTCCCTAATCAATCGTATAAAAAACACCGGGGTAGCTAGCACAACAAGCGCGATTGCTAACAGGTTATAAAGAAAATGCATGTTAGATACCTCTTTTTCTGTCTTTGGCATTACCTATTTCTCGAATTGGACCTGATACAATTTACTATATAAACCGCCTGCGGCTAAAAGTTCTTTGTGAGTACCCTTTTCTTTGATTCTGCCTTTATCCATAACTACAATCAAATCTGCCCGTTGTACCGTAGACAACCGATGGGCAATAACAACAGAAGTACGTCCTATCATCAACTTGTCAATTGCTTCTTGCACTAATTTTTCACTTTCTGTATCCAGAGCAGAGGTAGCTTCATCCAAAATTAATACGCGAGGATTTTTCAAAATAGCTCTGGCAATGGAAATTCGCTGCCTTTGACCACCAGATAGTTTTGAACCTCGTTCACCAATTTGAGTTTCATAGCCACCGGGCATATCTAAGATAAAATTATGAGCATTGGCTGCTTTGGCTGCTTGAATTACTTCATCTTGTGTTGCATCTAATTTCCCATATAAAATATTTTCATAGACGCTACCATTGAAAAGTATGGTTTCTTGAGGCACAATACCGATCTGCTCCCTTAACGAATGTAAGGTTACAGTTTTTATATCAATACCATCAATGGTAATGTTTCCGTCTGTTGGGTCATAAAATCTAGGAATCATATTGGCAATGGTGGTTTTTCCTGCACCGCTTGGTCCAACGATAGCTACGACTTGGCCTGGATTGATTGAAAGATTTACTTGACTTAGAGCTGGTTCTCCTTCTTTATATTCAAAGGTTACTTGATTTAATGCTACATAACCGTTAATGGTCGATAATGGCATCGCATTCGGCATATCCTCAATTTCCGGTTTAGTATCTAGTACTTCAAATACTCTCTCAGCAGCAGATAAGGCTTTTTGAATGCTACCATATACACGACTTAGACGTTTAATCGGATTAGATAAATTTACGGCATAAACTAAGAAGGCAACAAGGGAGCCCGCTGTTAAGTTTTCGCTGATTACCTCCCGCCCTCCGTACCAAATGATCATGGTAACACCAATTGCCGCTAGAAATTCAATAACAGGAGTTAAGGTTGCCATGATTTGAGAATTCTTCATTACTGCCCGAAAGTTTTGCTCGTTTTCTCTATTAAACCGTGCGATTTCATAGTCTTCTCTGGCAAAGGATTTAATAACCCTGACAGAAGAAATACTTTCTTGGAGTACGGAGGTAATATCAGCAGCCCTTTCTTGCATTGCCGTACTAGATCTCCGCAATTTTTTGCCAAAAATATTAATAGCCTGGCCCACTAAAGGTAGAGTAACCAAAGTCAAAAGAGATAGTTTCCAATGCAGATAAAACATGGCTCCTAATGAACCAATTAAAGTCATACCTTCTGTAACTAATTCAATCATAGATTCGACGAGTGCGCCTTGTACAGCTGCAACATCATTGGTAATATAACTCATGATTTTACCAGTTTGTCGTTTTTCATAATAGGACAGAGATAATCGTTGTAAATGACGGTAAACACCTTCGCGAATATCAATAATAACTTTTTGGCCAATGTAGGACATTAAGTAAGTTTGTCCATAAAAGAAAATACCTCTAAGAAAATATACAATCACAATGCCTATGGCAATGGTATTCAGCATTGTCATATTTTTGGTCGTCAAGACATCATCAATAACACCTTTTAATATCCAAGGCACATATAGGTTGGCACTAGCCGCTAAAATGATGCAAAAAATTGCTGCAATCATTCGTGGCAAATAGGGTTTGACATATTGTAATAGACGCAAATATATTGTCATGTTATCCTCCACTCGGTCTCTTGGCAACGGCTAAAATTTCCCTTGCTACCCGCTCAACTGCACCTAACTCACCTAATTTTTGCCCTACTTCTAGCAAATCAATCAGCATTTCACTTTTGACCTTAGGATCACTTAAAATAGGCAGCACTTCATTCGCAATATTCTCAGCTGTTACAGCATGTTGCAACAATTCGGGTACTACCTTACGTCCGGCAATAATATTGGGCAAACTGATATAGGGTATTTTTATCAAAAGTTTGCCCAACAAGTAGGTCAAGGTTGCTACACGATAAATAATAACGGTTGGTAATTTGAGCAAAGCTGCTTCTAGAGTAACCGTACCTGATGCAGCGATGGCTACATCGGCAATATTCATTAGATCATAGGTGTTCTTTTCTGTCAAAACAACTGGTATTTTATATTCCGCTATTATGTTATGTAGCATTTCCCGGGAAATTGTCGAGGCCACTGGCAGAAAAAACTGGGTACCTTGCACTCGTTCTGCTATTTTTTCCCCAGCAGCCAGCATATCTGGTAATAGTTTAAGAATTTCTTGTTGTCGACTTCCTGGCAACAGTAAGACGATTGGCCGCTCAGGATTCGCTCCAAAATACGGGTAGGCTTCTTCCTTGGTCATAGTTGTTTTTACTATATCTAGCAAAGGGTGGCCAACAAACGTAACATTCGCCCCAGCTTCCTGATATACATCTGCTTCAAAAGGAAAAATAGCCGCCACTTTTTCTACAATTTCGGCGACTTCTTTTGCCCGGCCTCGTCTCCATGCCCAGACGGTAGGACTAATATAAGATATTACAGGAATACCTTTTTGCTTTGCGATTTTAGCCAACCGCATATTAAAATCAGGATAGTCAATAATGACTAAGGCATCAGGGCGTTCTTTCTCCATGAGCTCGACTAGATCATCGCGTAGTTTAAACAATCTAGGCAGGTTTTTAATGACTTCCACAAACCCGATAACGCCTAAATTCGCAATATCATACACGATTTTCACACCCGCGGCTTGCATCGCCTGACCACCCATACCAAATATTTCGACGTCAGGTTGTATGGTTTTCAATGCACTAGCTACACTAGCGCCATGCAAATCACCTGATGCTTCTCCAACCGATATCATGATTTTACACATACAAAGCCTCCATCAAAATTGTTATCATAAGGTAAAACTTTTTGAACCACAAAGACACAAAGGACACTATGGACGTTCCACTTTGTGTGACGCGCTAGCGTCTTTGTGCCTTTGTGGTTAATAAAACACTAAGTTTATTCCTATTTTATCACATTACTAGAATTGTTATGCCATGGTCGTTGGCCATTTTTATCACCGTTTCTCGATCAACAAGTAATGTTTTGCCTGCTTCTATGACGAGGGCTGTTGCTCCTGCTATAATCATGGATTCCATCGTGTTAGGGCCTACAGCTGGTACATCAAAACGCATATCTTGGTTCGGCTTGGCTACTTTTGCTACTCTTACTCCACCTCGTCCTAGTTCGCCGCCACGACGAACGCATACGTCGGTACCTTCAATTGCTTCCACTGCCATTACAGCGCGGTTTTTGACTACAACCGTTTGTCCAATATCCAGTCTGCCAATCTCTTTTGCCATAGCAAAACCAAATTCAAGATCAGTTTGTTCTTCTTCTGTCGGTTTTCGATTCGTAAGTACTCCTGGCCCGGGCATCAAGGTACGAAGCAACGCTGTTTGGTCTAGAATCCCTAGACCTTCTCCAGCCAATTCACGAACAAAAGCTAACATAATGGTGTCATCGCTATTGTCCGTAAGACTGGCTAGTAATTTTTTAATTCGATTGTCAAGCTGGACCGCACCAGTAAACATTAATTCTTTCGTGACTTTTCCCAGCATGGTCACTTCCGTAACCCCTGCATTTTTGAGGGTAGTAATAATTTCTTGCAACTCTCCTACACTAATGTGATACGTCTTGTCTGTAACCTGCTCTAGCTCAGTATCTACACCAGGCACTACTCCTACAGCAATCACGGTAAAGCCCATGCCGCGAGCGGCACGGGCAAATTCTACTGGCAATCGTCCGACACCAGCTAATAAACCTATTGTCTTCATTCTCTCAAACTCCTATTCCCCGTCCCGACGACCGCGGCAGACACCCCGCTCTACATTACGTAAAAAACGCAGGAAGTGTTCCACTTCAGGATAGGATTCCAATTCTTGTTCCATTGTTTCAATGGCTTGTGCCAAACTTAAACCAGAACGGTATAATATCTTGTATGCTTTTTTGATATTGCTACGGGCTTCAATGCCAATGCCAGAACGAGCCATACCAACATTATTTAAACCCGACACTCTCGCTGGATGACCATCTACAATTACGAAAGGCGGAATATCCTGTACCACTTTCGACGCACCACCTACCATGGCATTCATACCAATCTTAACAAACTGATGAATACCAGCCAAACCACCAATAACAGCCCGGTCTTCGACAACTACATGACCTGCCAAGGTAGCTGCATTGGACATAATAACATGATTGCCTACTATACAGTTATGAGCTACATGAGTATAAGCCATCAATAAGCAATTCGAGCCAATGCGAGTTTCTTCCCCTTCACCAGTTGCTCGATTTACAGTGGCAAACTCTCTAATTTTTGTATTATCGCCAATAAATACATAGCTTTTCTCACCGTTAAACTTTAAATCTTGTGGCTCTGAGCCAATCGATGCACTAGGAAAGATAACGCAATTTTTCCCGATACTAGTCCATCCATCTATGGCAACATGGGCACTAATCTTAGTGCCTTCACCAATTACCACATTTTCTCCAATGACTGCATAAGGTCCAATTTCAACATCCTTGCCAATACGGGCATTCGGATGAACCACTGCTGTTTCATGTATTTTACGCAGAGCTACAACAACCTTTTCCGGCTTCATCTGCACTTCACTCCTTACTAGACTAAATACTTTCCGGTACTTCCTATCCACTCTATTCTTATAGTCCGACTGACCAGTCTAAATATGACAAGCAATATTCAACCAAATGCAGCCGTTATAGCTGAATTTCACCGACTACCGCAAATTTAAACCCCAATATCACTACTTTTCTTTTATTTACTTTATTTTGATGCTAAAGCAAATAAAAATTCTCCCTCTGCTACTAACTGTTCATCAACGAAAGCCTGTGCCCATATCTTGCCCATGTTGCCACGTACTTTTATCAGTTCTGCTACCATACGAACTTGGTCACCAGGAACTACTGGCCTTCTAAATTTGACTCGATCTGCACCTGCAAAAAAAGCTAATTTCCCGCGATTTTCTTCTGGATACAACATAGCTACCCCACCAACTTGGGCCATAGCCTCCATCAGCAAAACCCCTGGCATAACAGGATGCCCTGGAAAGTGACCTTGAAAAAATGGTTCATTCATTGTTACATTTTTTATCCCCACCGCCCGCTTCATCGGTTCAATCTCAATAATACGATCCACCAATAAAAATGGATATCGATGAGGAAGAATTTCTTGTATTTCAGTTGTAGACAACATGTAGGTTCAGCTCCTTAACTAAATATGTTCCACTATTTCTTTCGCCAATGCAGTATTTAATGCATGACTTGATTTCACCGCAATCACATGACCTTTGATGCGACCTACTAGTGCTAAATCTCCGATTATATCTAAAATTTTATGACGGACTAATTCATCCTCAAATCTGAGGGGTGTAAGAGCTTTTTCATTATCATATACTACTGCATTTTCTAAGCTGCCGCCTAGAGCCAGTCCTTGCGCCTTGAGGGCTTCTACTTCATGCATAAAACCGATAGTACGAGCTGGTGCAATTTCACGAATAAAAACATCTTGTGTTATTTCATAATCACCGAATTGAACCCCTAACATGGGATGGGGATTAATTGAGGTAAAAGTGATTCTAAATCCATCATAAGGTAAAATAGTTATAAATTTATCATTCACTCTGATAATCTGTGTCTTTTCTATGGTTACCAACTTGCGCAGAACATTTTGTTCCACTACCCCCGCCTCTTGAATCATCTTTACAAAGGGCAGAGAACTGCCATCTGCAACAGGGGGTTCAGCAGCATTGATTTCGACTAAGCAATTGTCTATTTCTAATGCATAGAATGCTGCTAAGAGATGCTCCACGGTAAGCACTTTGGCCAAGCCATTTTCTAAAGTAGTCGCTCTCATTGCATTAGTAACATTACCAGCGATTGCTGCCACTTGTGGTTTTCCTGGTAAATCAATGCGAGAAAAAACGATCCCTGTACCCGGAGGTGCTGGTTTTATAATTATAGTTACATCTTGACCTGAGTGTAATCCGATCCCTGTGTATGTTACAGCTTTGGCTACTGTTCTTTGATGCATGATATCCTCCTGATATAATAACCTTTATACATTCTATAAAATATTTCATCTCCCTGCAAGAAGATTTTATAAAATTATTGTAAATTTACCAAAATGAATTATGAATTGATTTGAAAAAAGAGATGTTTTGAACCGCGAAGAAACGAAGAAAGACAAGGTTACAAAACCACAGAGGACACAGAGGCGCTTCTGTGTCCTCTGTGGTTCCACCATCTTATCTCTTATGCAATATTTTTTCCTGTTAGAGTGCGGGCGTTGGTAATTTGCTGATATTCAATAAGTTCTTTATATTGCTCACCGACGTGAGAGATAGGACTCCCGAAAACTGTTTCTGGTATGCCTTCTTCCACAATACGCCCTTTATCCATTAGTACAATACGGTCGGCCACATGAATGGCAAAGGAAATTTCATGGGTAACTACCAGCATAGTACTGGCACGATACTTAGCCAACTCTTCCATAATAACTAGAACTTCTCTTACTAAAATAGGATCAAGGGAAGCCGTCGGTTCATCCCAAAGCATAAGCTCTGGTTCGAAAGCCAAAGCCCTGGCAATACCGACCCGCTGTTGTTGCCCACCCGACATTTCAGCCGACTTATGCTCTGCACGATTTTCTAATCCTACTTTAGTTAGCGCTTCTATCGCTTTATCATATGCAACTTCTCGCGGTATGCCATCCATTACTAACCCTAGCATAACATTTTCCACTGCAGTTAAACGGCCAATTAGATTAAATTGTTGAAATACAAAGCCGATACGCTTACGAACTCTGCGTAACTCTTCTGTTGTAAGCCCCGTGATTTCGGTACCAGATACAGTTATGATTCCACTATCAGGTTCCACCAGTCGGTTAATCGTGCGAATGGTTGTCGATTTACCACAACCAGACGGCCCCATAAGAACCACCGTTTCTCCTTGTTCAACATGCAGATTAAAATCATCTACTGCTACCAAGTTTCCAAAACGTTTATATAAGTTTTGAATCGTAAGCATAATAATCACCTCATTTCATTTTAGAATGTTTTGCTTAATTTGAACCACAAAGACACAAAAGTCACAAAGAAGGCTTTTCTTTGTGTACCACGCTAGTGGTATTGTGTCTTTGTGGTTCATTCTTCGTCACTTAAACTTCATTTTTCTTTGGTTTAGTTTTTGCAATAGACCTGGACGTCCATTGGGGATAACAATTTCTCGCATGATTTCATCAATCGATAATCCTAAAGATTGTCCTGCCATCATTTCATCGGTTGAAATTGGGCTAATCTTCTCGGTATAACAAGCAACCAATAGTCCTAGTACTGCACCAATGAAAGGTACAGCAATCCACGGTAAATAAGGAATTCCACCTCTGCCTAAAATAAACATGCTAGTTAATAGTACAGCACCTACAACCATACCATACACTCTTTCTGTCGCAGTAAATACTCGAATCATTCGACTTAGCATCCCACGCCAGCCTTTGGCCTTCTGTTTTTTCAAAGTGCTACTACGACGAATTACTGTCATAATTGCCGTATGATCTAGAGCTAACAGCAGTATTGTCACAATGATAGCTGTCATACCTGCTAAAACTGCTCTCACTTCATTTAACACACTATACAGCTCACCACGAGCATTGGGTTCAATAACTCCTAATTCTGTAGAGTATAAAGATACATTTTTATGTCCTACTTGACTATATACTACAGGCGCAATTGCATCCGTGCTAATATTACTAGTAGTAAGAATTTGAATACGCTCACCAGGAATTACTTGACCTGCAATAAATTTATCTAATAAAGCTACGGAGTGGCTAATGTCTTCATCTTTCAGATTTGGGACAGAAGCCGCCATATATTGTAACTGCCCTGTTACAAGAGGAATATTGAGCTGTCCTAATTGTGCCAAACGACCATTGATGCTATTAATATTTTTCTTAGAACCGTCTATATCAAAGGAGCGCAAAGCTGCAATGGTGGTTTGGCCATTCACTACAATATTATCGATGGTTCCTTTAGCTTGGCGGGCATCAGCCGCCACATGATCCAATGCTCCTAAACCGGTTTTTAGATTCGTTAAATTTCTTTGGGAACTAACAAGGTTATCGACGGTAACACCTACATCGCTATTTACCAACTTAATCACTTGTAGTGTATTGATTAAACCGCCCATAGATTTTGAGGAACTATCTACTTGATTCTGCAAGGAAGACGTATCAATATTAGCCAATCCACTCGTCGCGGCTTGAATCGTCGTACCTGCCGACTGCAAACTGGTTAACGTTTGATCCATTGCATTGATACTCTTGCCATAATTGTTCAAGGTATCTGTTGCAATATTAGTTAGGTTTTGGGTATCTTGGGCAACACCAGGAATCTGATTTACAATCTTTGTCGTTTCTGTTAAGGCGGAACCTAATTGTTGCCTTGGATTATTATAGGTCACAGTACCAACCGGTGTACTTACTACGTTATTCGTCACTTTATAACCTTGGTTATTAGTAAGAAGTGTACTATCCCCCTGGGTAATCGTACCTTCTGCTTTACCATCAGGACGAACAACCCCAATTTGTACTAGCACATTGCCTTTTTCTACTGGATTGCCTGTTGTTAAAACGCCGCTTCCGGCAAATGCAACCACATCACCTTTTACTAATTTTTCATTTCCATTTGGTGTAATGGTAATTTGGGATGCATAGGCTGAAAGGAATCGTTTTAATTCCATCATAGTACTTACGGTATAGGTCATATCATCATTCTTGCCATCAATCGATACATTTTTGGCATATTCTAGTTTTAATTGAGATTGCATAGCATCGGCGATTGATTCCCCCATACGAATCGGGTTTTGCGGTTCACTACCCACGGGAAAGCTGATTTCAACAACTTGGTATTCTTTTAGGATGGTTTTGATTTTTTCTGTTACTAGGGTTGCTTTATCCAGTGACGATAATACCACTCCAATGGAAGCACCATCGCGAAAGGCAAAGCTTACACCATCAATTTGCGAGATACGATCCATTAGCATAGTTTTGGCTCCTTCAGGCACCCCCCGGATGGTTAGGCGTGGTTCTGTTAAGACTCCAACCCCTGCGCCACCAGGAATACCACCAAAGGTTTTACCCAAATCTTCATAGGTCTGCTTTGTTCTATATTGTGCAGGCACAGCAATAAAGAAGGAGGTTTTACCTGTTATGGTTGGTCCTTCTTTCATTCGTGATCCCGGAAAAACTTCATCAATGATTTTTTGAATGTGTATTGCAGTATCTTCTTTCATTTCTTCACGGGATTGAATGATAATATCATATTCACCATAATCGCCAACTAAACTTGACAATGTTTTGGAGAAATAGGAATTAGCTGCTAAAGATATAGAAGTTGCCAGCAGTGAACCAATCACTATACTAACCACCATGAGAGTCATTACGTCACGATAAAAAGAATCTTTCATAATATTAAATGCGCCTAGTTTTTTAATCTTTTTCATAATAGTCGACATGATTATTCACCCCTCTCCTTCAAGGGTATATTATACCACGTATATCAAAAAAATAATATTAGTATATACGTTTTTTTCTAAATGTATATACTGGAAAGAAGTAGAGTTGTTGAACCACAAAGACACAAAGGACACAAAGAGGGACGTGTAATCTCCTCTGTGTCCTTTGTGTCTTTGTGGTTCAAATATCTTTTCATAACACTGCACAATAAAAAAAGCTTTACTAGGTTTGAGGTAACATCACCAAGAACATAGCAAAGCTTTTTATTATTCTTATTTACTATTTGGACTATTTTTCCAACGATTGTGTAACCAGAACCATTCGTGAGGGTACCTTCGAATGTGTTGTTCAACGATATTGGTTAGCTGCTGGGTAGTTGACAGAATGTCAGCTTCTCGACTTGAGGTCTTTTGTACCCAAATAGGTGGATGCAAAATTGCTTTATGAGTTCCATCAGCATTCGCGGTAATAAATGCTGGAACAATAGGTGCATCCTTCATTCTGGCTAAGGCTGCTGCCCCTTGCGGCGTTGATGCCAAACGTCCAAAGAACTCAACCATTACACCATCGTTACCTGCATCTTGGTCCATTAGCAAACCTACAATTTTTCCTTCCCCCAACATCTTAACCATTTCTCGTACGCCGCTTTTATAGGTTATATGCATACCAGCCATAGTACGAGTCTCAATCATAAATCGATCCATGTCTGCATTGGTTTGTTTCTGCGCCACACCCACTATAGGAAAACCATACATGGCTAAGGCAGCTCCAAAAAGCTCCCAATTTCCACTATGTGCAGTTGCTATGATTACACCCTTCCCACAGTCTAAAGCATCCTTTAGATACTGGGAATTTTCAATATGCACAGATTTTCTTATATTATCCTTATTCAATTTTGGCATATACAATACTTCCATAAACATTCTGCCGAAACGAGCTGCACTTCTCTTAGCAATAGTAGTAGCCTGCATTGTATCAGCGTCTAAACTGCACATGATGTTGTTCACGGCCATAGTCTTTCGTTTCGGTGGCACTAGCAGCCAACATACTTCACCTAGTAGATTGCCAATGTTTTGCCTTACAGCTTGAGGTAACATACTGACAATACTACTTATTATTTTCACAAATTTATATAGCATGTTATGCACCTTTCTTAGCTATAGTTCAGCATGATTAATTCGTAAAGCTAATTCCCACATAGCCGTCATGATTGCGCCAGCCTGCATCTAGTTTAAGGCCAGGTACAATAGACATGCGGGCTCCATAATTCATGTTTTTGCCATCATATTCGGCGATTAACGTTGTAGCAGGAAAGGCATTATTACCCGTTAAAATGCTAACAGGATTAATAGTTTTCTCAATGCCTGCAAAGACACCATCAAATCGTCCATTACCTACGCCGGCGTGTATTCGAAAGCCCAAAGGTAAGGCTTTACTTGCTACAGCATAGGATGAGCGCTTATTATTATTGCCTATATCTTCTACCCCGACAGCTAGTCCTGGGCTAAGTACAGTCTCAGGCACCAAGGCAAATTTCGCATTGACAAGATTCTTGTTTTGCTGCCCATCATAACGAAAACCCGCCACACCGAGCTCCAAGTTAGGTGCTATGTTCGTATTAAATATACCCACACCACCATCTTTCAGGTGATAGTAACCTAAAGATACCTGCCCCTCACGCAATACGTCAGCGGATGGGTTATTAATAAGACCGGTAGAGCCATTTACAGATGGCGCTGCAAATACAGGTGCAGACGTCAACAGCAATATACTGATTCCAAATAAAACTTTTTTCATGAAATTTTCTCCTTAAAACAATTTAATCTGAAAATGTAACTATATAAAATAAATATTCCCCAAGCCTCGCCACATTCCTGCCAAACTTGTCTAGGTAATATTTGTGTAGTGGATGAAGACATAAAGACGTAAAGAATTTTGAACCACAGAGACGCAGAGGACACAGAGAAAAAACGGGATTAAACTTTCTCTTTGTGTTCTTTGTGTCTTTGTGGTTCAATCATCTTTTATCACTATCTTCTTTGAAACTTTAACACTATAAAATAGTGGCAATATATGCCTTTATTTATTGGTCTCTAAGGAGTTTAGGCGTTTTTCTAAATCGCGGATTTTTTTGATTAAATCTGGGATCTTATTGATACCGGCTTCCCCGCGCAGCCATTCCTTATGAGGCTTAGCTGGAAACCCCGCAAGAAAGGAACCCTCTGGTACATCGCTAATGGGAGCAGACCGTGCAGCAAATACACAATTATCACCAATTGTTATATGCCCTGCACAGCCTGTCTGCCCCGCAAAAGTTACATGATTGCCAATTTTAGTGCTACCAGCGATTCCTGTTTGTGCCACTAAAAAGCAATCTTCACCAACTACCACATTGTGAGCTAAGTGTACTAAATTATCAATCTTCGTACCTCTTTTAACAATGGTACTGCCTGTTGTAGCTCGATCAATTGTTACATTGGCTCCCACTTCCACGTCGTCTTCGATGATCACGTTGCCTACTTGCGGCACTTTTTGATGACGGCCACCTACTGTAATAAAACCAAAGCCATCGCTACCGATTACCGCTCCACTTTGAAGAATAGCCCTGTTACCAATCTGACAATATTCCCTTACTGTAACATTCGGATAGATAATACTATCATTACCGATGGTACTTTCTACACCGATATAACTATGAGGGTACACAACGACATTGTCACCAATCTTAACATGATCAGCAATCACAGCATAAGCCATAATCGCCGAGTTTTTCCCAAGAGTCACCTCTTTACCAATTACTGCCGTAGGATGGACGCCAGGCTCCACAAGAATGGTAGGTGTAAATACTTTTAACAATTCGGTAAATGCGACTCTTGGATTTTCCACCATAATTGCTGGTTTGGCAAAGTCCGTTATCGAATTTGGTATAATAACAGCAGCAGCATCTGACAAAGCTGCTTTATCCAGGTGAGGTGGTACTGCAAAGGCAATATCCGTTGCACCAGCATCTTCGATATTTGTAACGCCACTTATTTCAATATCACCATCGCCTAGTAAAATGCCATTTACCAGGTGAGCAATTTCGCTTAACTTCTTCTTCAATGGAAATCCTCCTGGACTGCTAAAAATTCTTATTGGAGTTGTTTAATAACTTCGTCTGTAATGTCAGTGCCACCTTGGGCTACACCATTCTTGTATAAGATTACACTTAATTTTTTATTTTTTGCAATACCATCTAGGGTTTGTTTTATACTCGCATCAATTTGACCTTCCATATCTTGCTTCGTTTTCATGAACTCTGCATATAAGGTTTCTTGTTTCTTTTGAAAATCAGCTGGACTTAGTGATGCTTTATCTTTTTCTAATTGGTCGCTAAGTTCTTTTCCTTTGGTATTCAATTGATCTTGAAACTGTTTTACTTTTGGACTGTCTGTCATCACTTTATTCACATCAATTACCCCAACATTGTCACCACTTGACATACAACCGCCCAAAAGAGCCGCAGTAAGTACTATTAAGAACAATAAAACTATTTTTTTTCCTTTTTTCATGGTAAGTCCTCCATTTTTCTACTTTGTTATTTCTTAAAAGGATCATCGTAGCATTTCATCTACATAATTTGTAACATTCGCTACTATTATATACAATTTTATTATTTATTACACTCTGCAATTACTGCATCTGTTATGTCGACACCACTTACATTTACCAGAGCATTCGTTAATACCGCTTCAAAGCCCCGCTCAACAGCAACTTTACCTGTCTTATCTTTAATATTTTCTATAATAGAGTCTTGTAAAGCTCGCATTTCTTGCTGCTTCATTTCTAATTGCTGGGAAAGATCATCATCTACGAGTTTTGTGCTATCTGGTATGGTTGTTTGCTGCGTACTGCGTACTGCTATTTCTGCCTCTTTCGCAGCAGCTTGCTTAGAAAGTTCTTGGTTTAGCTGGTTACTATAGGCTCCTAGTTCTTCTTGCACGGCAGCTTGTTCAGGTGCCATAGCTTGCTCCATTTGTTTTACTAACTGAGCTTGTTTTTCATCCATCTTTTTAGCATACTGAGTTTGTAGAGTTTCTAATTGCCCTTGCAGGGAAGTAGTTTCCTCTTTTGTCAGTTGCACTGTTTTCAATTTAAGTTGCAAATTAAAAATTTGCGGCTGGAATTCTTTATCCACTTCTTCAGAGTAGACTTTAAGCTCCTCCGATAAAGTTTTATGCAGGGCCGCTTCTTTAGCAGCAAGCCTTGTATTCATTTCATTTTGTTTCACTGCCATCTTTTCATTGTACTCTTGCTCAAATGCCTTATTTAATTCTGCCATATTACCTTGCGGCATTTCAGGCATTGTCTGATTGCTTTGATTCTGCTGCGTTATGGCCGCCTGTTCTACCTTAGCTGCTATTGTATTTGCTTGTTTCTCCAAAGTAAGGAACTGATTGTATTTAGGATGGGCCTTTACAGCCTTATTCATATCAATTATGCCCACTTGGGGCTGAGCTGGCGCTTTAGTGTCTTGGTCTTTTTTGGTACCGCATCCGGCGACAAGCATCATCAAAGCTAGCGTCACAATAAGAAACCTTCTAGTAGACACCAAAATCACCTCTTTCTAATAAAGAACCGAGCTGGTCATACCTGCTCGGCCATACTACATTTTTTATTTACTTCCCGTTCAATTTCTTACCAACTTCGTCGGTAATATCCTGACCACCAAAAACAACATTGCTCTTATCCATGACAACTGCTAAACCTTTTGCATTAGCTACTGCTTTAATTGCATCATCAACTTTGCTATATACAGGAGCAATTAATTCTTGTTGTTTCAAGGACAATCTTTGTTGTACTTGCGCATAAAAATCTTGTTTTTCTTTATCATTCATGGTAGCTGATTTCGTTTCGAAATCTTTTCTTGCTGATTCTACTTCAGCCTGCATTGCTTCTTGGGCTTTCGCCATATCAGGATGCTGAGAAACCAGAACTTGATAATTGACAACACCAATATTTGAGGAGCTGTTGGCGCTTGCTGCATAAGATTTACCGCTTTGGGATAAAGCTAAACCAACGATACCCAACATAAAAAATACTGCTATTGCTAAGGACACAAACTTAACTTGTTTTTTATCAAATTTAAGCACAAAAACCCTTCTCTCTGCCTACCGGCATCAAATTTTTACCTTTTTATTATAACAGGGTACACTTACATATTCAAGGCATTGCTTGTAAAAGAAACTATATAGTTTCTACAAATTGCCAATTAATCGTAGCCATTGGTCATCTTTCGTAATAATATATTCTGCACTTAAAAAATCGTGGAGTTTGTACCGAATGCCTAGCTCATTGTAACCATTCTTGGGAGTGCGTTCTAGACGTAATGCCCAATTGGATTTTAACTCTTGCTGAAGCCATAATCGCTCCTGTGCATTCTTTGTATCATATTTCAATCCAAATGTGGTACTAGAACCAATCTTATGTCCCCATCCAGGAACAAATCCCCAGGCGACGGTACTAGGAATGAAGTTTACTTCTACAAAGGCTTCATCACGGTTCCCGATAAACTTTCCAAGGTGCAATCTAGCCGAAGTATTGTCTTGCCTACGCCCCATGTCCAAATAGCCTTCTAGAGTTACTTTGTATTTATCGGTTTCTACCTTCAACGCAATTTCAGTGTCAACTCCAACATTAAGCTGGGGAGTGACTTGCAAGCCATACTTTTTAGCTAAAGGCTGTTCAGCAACAGTGGATACGAGTTGCGTAGTGAAATAATCACGGTGTCTTTCAAGAAAAGCCACCGGCAAACCAATAAGACTCTTACTCGTATCATCCATCGTCGGCCGTGCAGCGGCTAGTAAAATATTCGGAATCGTTTCCGACCTAAGAGATACATGAACATCCTGCACTACCGCCCCGATTGGCAACAATGACACTTTCACAAGGGTATGGATCCCAGGGATGACTTCTATGTTAGCCCGAAACTCTGGCAGCTGAGTAGATAGCATTTCTCTTGTTGCTATTTTTGATAACCCTCCTGCCCAGTCTACCGCATCAACTGGCAATCCGATCAACACATCACTTACTTTTTCTTCTACATTCCCCATGTCTTGTTTAATCAGTTTCACTACTTCTTCCGATAAATTACCAAAATCAAATTCCACTGCTACCCCTTGTACTACATCTCCCCATGGAGCAACCTCTACTGTTAAAGCAGTATTCCCACTAGGGGCAAGAGTAACAGATTGTACCGAATATCCAACTAATACCCGATCAAATATTTCTTTAATCAGCTTTTCATAGGAAGCCTTACCCTCTACAACTTCACTGATCTTACGACCAACTACCATTTGCTCTCCTACAGTCCCCACACTGGCAGTCATACGTTTGGCAATCTTGGGAGGTGGCATTTGACTAGAAACAATGGTAACTGTTACTTTTTCCACTTCGTCAGAGGCGTGGGCCACTCCTGATAATAAGAAAAGACATAGGAATGCAGTTATACAAACAAAACTAGAGGGATTTCTATTAATGATAGTGCACCTCCTCTTAGTTTACCATACTTATAGATTTTCGGAGTCAGGTCATAGACCTGACTCCGAAATAATGTTAGCTTAGAATTGTCCACCAAAGCTAAAGTGGGTTTTTGCACCTTGACTGCCTTTAGCATAGTCAAGACGAATAGGACCGATTGGTGTAGAAACACGAATCCCAAATCCGACACTAGCCTCTAAATCATTAAGTTTATATCCTTCGCCAGTCCAGGCTTTACCAATATCGCTAAAGGCTACACCCTCTACTTTACTAGCGATAGGAAAACGATACTCTGCTGTCGCAGCAAGCATTTTATCACCTTTAAATTGATCATCACGGTAACCACGAAGGGTATCAGAGCCACCTACGGCAAAACGACCACTGTCTGGCATCTTACCATCGGCATAACCAACCGTTCCCCTTAGTGCTACAACTTGTGCATGTCCTACTTTAATATAATTGCGAGATTCCGCAGTATATTTATTGTAGTTAAAATCTCCACCTAAGGTTTTTCCAGCAAATTCAGCAGTCAGGGAAACCCGATTGCCTTCAGTCGGACTAAACACATTATCCCGAGAGTCATAAACACGCATCAAGCTGACGCTGTTAGTGGTACCAAAGTTATCTTTTAAATAATTTGGATGATCTTGCATAAAGGTATCTGTTGATTTCGTATAATCAACACCAGATACCCAACTTACATAGGCATCATCACGATGTTTCAAGGTAATATAATTCTGAGTATACTCCCCTTGAGGACGTCCTAAGGTAACATCAAAACCTCTACGATTTTTGTCATAGGTCGATCTCGTGCTACCATCATCTTCATAATCATTATATTGATTTGTCATGTTGTAGAAATTAAAACCTAGGGAAGTTTGCTTAGCATCTAACCATGGACGAGTATAGCTTACGGAATAGTTCTTATTGCTCGCCGTACCACCAAACTCCCAGTGTAAGTTGATTTTATCTCCTGTTCCACGGAAATTATCATCACCAAGTTCAATGATGCCAATCATACCGTCGGATTTACTGTAACCGCCCCCAATGGAAAATTTACCCGTCTTTTGTTCCACTACTGTGGTTTCAAGAACGATTGCATTGGGTTCTTTACCAGGATTCAATTTCATATTTACATCTTCAAAATAGCCAAGGTTGTACACTTTTTGCATACTACGTTTGGCATCTTTCACATTGAAGGGTTGATTGGGCTTCAACTTCATTTCACGAGTAATAACATAATCTTTTGTTTTTTCATTTCCTTTAATTTGGATGCCTTCTAATACCCCTTCATTGATGGTAATTGTCAGCACGCCACCATTTCCCATTGACACATCACTAACCTTAGTCAGGATAAATCCTTGATCGTGGTAATATTGTTCAATGGCTCTTACATTTTCATTCAATGTTTTCGAGTTTAAAATACTGCCTTTAGTAACTTTCAGCATACTACTTAACTTGTCTGTTGACACCTTTGTATTGCCTTTAATAATGATATCTTGCAATACAGGGTTTTCCATCACTGTATAAACTACCTGAACTCCTTCTGGAACTTCATTAAAGTTAGATACTACGTCAAAGAAAGTACCCAGTTCATAAATAGCCTGCATATCTTGCTTGATTTTGTCCGCTGTTAATGTTTCACCGGGTTTCACTTTCACTACATCCATAATTGTCTTTTCTGCCACAGTAGTATTTCCTGTTACAGAAACGGAAGTAACTACTTTACCAGTAGGATCTGCGGCATAAGCAGGAGACAAAACGGAGAAAACAAGACTGAGACTAAAGATAGTCGCAAGTAGTATATGCCTATAGTTTTTTTGGATTTTCATGCATAACCTCCTTTTTGTCTTACTGGCCGCGTAATGATTTTCCGGCGGCCCGCACTAATTTTTGCATTTCATCTGGAGATACAGATACGGATGATTCCCCTTGAGAAGAAGGTTCCGACTTTATTGTCTGACTAACTACATTATTGGTAGTAGTTTTTCTTACTGGCGGAATATCTTCCTTGACAACTGCTTTCTCTTCCGGTTCTTTTAAAACGGGAGGAGAAGGTTCCGCCTTACTGTTCCAGGGTATCTTGGATTCCACTGGTAGGTTTGCTTTTTCTACCAAAGGAACAGGTACAACGTTTTCTGATTGATGGTTCCACCAATACACTCCACCTAAACCGATTGCCATAACTACCGCACATAATAAAGCAACTCCATGACGCAGGACAATATACTTGTAGCGCCAATGCATAGATCGGTTGGCTTCTTTAGCATGTTGAAGTTCAGCTTGGGCCAGCATCAAATCCAACTCTCCACGGATGTCCCTTTCCTTATCAAAAGCATCTTCTGCTTTTGTTAACCATCCTTTTGCTGAACGTAAATGCTGATCAATATTCTTTTTAAAATCAGCCATATACAACACCCCTATTATAAACAATATATATAATCCTGCAAAGGGGCCAGATTATGGTCATTGACTATCCGGCAAAAATGTTTATATTCGGAGATTAGCTGTCTTTACTATGAGCATGCGCCCTATATGTGCCCTTTTCCTCATTGTTTTGCAGTTACCAATTCTGCATAAACCTGGATAGCATGCCACGGATACGTTTTATACCTTGCTTTTGTAAGCGGTAGATATGAGAAATGCTCATATCTAGACTTTCAGCCAATTGTTTTGGTTCACAATCCTCTAAAAAAACACCACTTAATACAGCATGCTCGTTACTCGGTAAACGGCTCATCGCATTCTTTACCTGCGCTACAAGATAGTTATGCTCTGCCTGACTAGAAACACCAGCTTTGGTATCTACCAAAATGTCTCCTAAGGTAATATCTTGCTCACTAGATAAAGGACTATCAATACACACAATACCGATTTTTCCTTCCCGCTCCATATAATTGAGCATACGACCACGAATTCGCTGCGTAGCATAGAGGCTAAAAGCCACACCTCGCTTATGATCATATTTCTCCACTGCCTCAATTAAACCAACTGTTCCTTCTTGGATTATATCCATCATCCTAGTCTCATCCAAGCGCCAGCTAGATGCTACCTTAAATACTAAAGGCTGATAATTTTCAATGATCTTACTTCGACATTCTAAATTTTCCTTTTCTTTATACTCCTGCCACAAATTCGCCTCTTCTTCTCTTGTCAGCAGTTCTATTTTTTTCAGTTCTTTTAGATATTGATTTAAAATCATCTTAATCACCCTTCTTTAAAACCTAAACCTCGCCTCTGCTCCAAGCCATGTTTGATTTTGGTCATCAATTGAGCCTGTTATATTGAGGCGTCTGTTAACACTATAGCGGAAAGATAGTTCACTTTTGGTATGATCCACACCTACAATATAGTTGATCAGTAGCTTATCTGTCAAATACTTACTCATTTGCAAGTTATAAACTTCTCGATTAACTGTTGAATTCTCATCTTTATCGGCATAGCTTTTTTTGACTATATTAGAAGTGGTATCCCTAACAAAACGAAATTCATCTAAGCCTAATGCATTACGCAAATTACCTTCTACTTCGCTAACAAAGCGCATTTGCAGGCCCGCATCAAGGGCACTAACAAGTTCGTCTCGTCCAAGTTCCGTATTTCCACCATTTTGTTTATCAAAATAATGGCTGCGAAGAGTCAAGAGAGATAGTATTTCTTGCTGGCTCATCGCTGGCTCTGAGGTTAAGTTAAACTGCATCGCCCGTGCAGGACCACTTACATTCAGATTGACCACTGTTTGCTGAAGACGCGTCTGAGCACTTAGCTTCACTATCGGTTCAAAGGAAGCATATTGCCGAAAATCAACGCTGGCTTCATTTACTTTAAATTGGGTCCTAAGATAACTGACAGTACCACGAATCCCAATAATATGTCCTGTAACATCTGGCTCCGTCATGCTTCCCCCCAATTTCACCCGTCCAGCAGCTAAAATATCATATAGATAAGGATTGTAGAATCGGACTTTTTTGCCGACTGCAACTTCCACATCTAAATCCATATTCAAATCAGCTTCCTTCATATCGGGAATGGTAGGAATGTCAATCATGTCATTTTCAAATAATAGCTTTCCTGACAATTTGGCCTTATCACCTTTTTGGCTAAGCATCAATTTACCATCAATAGGTCCCGTAAAATACTTGCTGCGAATAACAGGTTTATCAAGCAGTAACGATATATCGTAGTCTGCTAAACCTAACCCTTTAATTCTAGTAGTACCTGTGACGCTATATAATCCAGTGCCCATATGACCATCAAATTTCTTTATATTTATTTTATCACCTTCGAAGGCAATATCAACCCCCACTTTTTGGATAGGGTCTTTCAGGGCTGTTAATTTCAAGGTACCATCATTAACAGTAATATTACCCATTAGTATTGGTTGCCCTAAGGTCCCTGTCACGGTAATCTCACCTTGCGTTGCCCCTTGGGCCCATGCGACTTCTTTTGTTAATAAGGATAAAATACTTAAATTCGCTTGGTCTAAGCGCACCTTAAGATTCATTTCCTCGCCACGGTTTCCTTCTTGTCTACCATCTTGACTTAATGCTGCAACTGGGATCATACCATAGGCACTGGCTTGGTAAGGTCCTTTTTTTAATAAAATTTGATCCACGTGGATAATATCGTTGTCTAAGATCAATAAGCCATACAAAGAATCAAAGGTAGCATTGCCTACTCCACCATTGTTAATATCTAAGGATAGTGCCGTATGAGGATTATCGGAGACTCCAGAAATTTGAGCTGCAAACTCTAATTTTCCTGTAGGCTTTACATTCGTGTTAAAGAAGGCTGCCACTAACCCAGCATCAATATCCCTGCCACCTACTTCTAAATCAAGGGGACCATTTTTATTTAAATCCGCTGTGCCTTGAGCCATAACAACCCCTGTACCTTGATGTACAGTAAAATCGTAAATGGTTATCTTGTTATTATCCAATCCAACGTCAATTGTAACCGCTTCTAGAGGATAATTCTTAATACTCCCCTGTTTTAAGTCTCCTGTTACATGGATGATCGGCTTATCCATAGTGCCATTCATTTTAATTTGTCCGTTAAGAAGACCAGCAACTTCTTTGTCTCCTAATTTGCACATTGCAATGATTGGTTTTAATTCTCCATTTTCGACATCAAGAGTGCCATACACTTCTCCCGAATCTAGAGTAAAGCCACCAGAAAAATTAAATTTACCCTTGCCCTGCTGAAAAGAAACTGCAGGGATATTTACTTCATTCCCATAAACTGCAATGGTACCTAGGACGCCTGTAAATGATTGGTTATTAAAGAACAATGTATCTGCGGAAAGTTCACCAGTAAAGTTAGGAATGGCAGGAGTGCCTGTCAACTTCCCTTTAAATTTTGCCTTCCCTGCGGCTGTATATGGAATCTTGGTAGTAATATTGAGTTTCCCAATGTCAATATCTTGGGCTACTACATCAAAATTTAAATCATTGTTAGGTGAAATACTGCCTGATAGTTGGATCTGTGTACTGAGTGATTGAATGACAAAGTTATTAATTGTTGTAATCCCTAACTCTCGTTTGTAAGAACCCGTTCCCTTTGCAAGGAGCTGCCCACGAAAACTACCATCTGTCAAAGTAATATGTCCATCAATCGTGAGATTTTCCAAAGGACCTTTTAGGGTCATTTCATTATCCACATTACCTGTCAATTTTTCACCTGGCGCCAACAACGTTATCAGAGTCTCCGCTCTAGCTCGCTGGGAATTGATTACCATATTAATTTCTTGCTGCCCCGTTAGTTCTAACGTTCCCTGTATTTTATGTTTGGTTACCCCATAGGTCATTTCAACGTTTTGTAATGCGATTTGCTGAGGAGTCAAGTGAATATTTCCAACGATTTGGGTAAAGGGCTGATACAAGATCTCCCCATTATCAGCCATAAAATTGGCTGATAATTCGGGGGCGGCTAGCGTACCACGAATTTCACCATCGAACTGACCGACTCCTAGAACTTCTTTTCCCAGCTTTTCTCCTATAAGTTGTAATGGTATGCCTTGTCCGTATACTTGTAGCTGCATATTTTGCCCTGTAATTAAACCTTTGGCGGTGACCACGCCTTGCCCCAAGCCAACATTAAAATAATCTACTGTAACATTACCACTCTGGTAATAAAATCCACTAGCAAGAGATGTAAAATTTGTACCACTATATTCTCCCTGCCCCATGGCTACGGTGCCCTGTATCTTGGCATTTGCCAAGGGTCCTGTACCTGTAATTACTGCCGTCCCATCCACATAGCCCCTCATAGAGGGTATCATCTCGGCTAAATTTTGCGTATCAATGTGCTGCCCTTTTAAAGCAAGCTGGTAGCCAGTAGTTTCTGGTTCTACTTGACCTGATATAGTAACATGCCCACTAAAGACATCCGCATCTAGTTGATGAATGGTTATTTTTTTATCCGCCATATCTAACTTGGCCTGTACATCATATACTGGATAGCCTGCGACTTCTCCTGTTTTCATCTCTACATTACCAATAATTTTAGGATTACTGGTAATGCCTGTCACTCCAGCCTCAAAGGATAATTTACCGTTGATTGGAATATTTTCACCGAGGACTCTAGGATCAAAATCAGTAGAAGCCACCGTTAAATCCAATATTGGCTCGCTGGCGTCTGTACGAACAGTACCACGCACAGCAATTGGCTGATCAAATATTTTGGTTTTAGCAAAAACATATATATTTTTATTAGTAAAAGTTATGCCTCCATCTATTTGACGCAAGGGTACGCCATCAACATCTACATCTGCCTTTTTGAGCTGCGCTTCACCAGCCCACTCTATATTACCTTTGTCGTAAGCGGCAATAACTTCTACTTTTTCTGCACTACCCCCTACCAGATTGATAGGGCCATCCGCTGGACACAATGCTTGGTAGTCAGCCAACATCAATTGATCTACTGTAAGGGTTACCGTACTACGGCCTTGGGTATTGATTGCCCCTCGGACTTTCAGCGCCGCTCCATTATGGAAAGCCTGTAGCTGCAGTTCTATTCTTGGTTTATTCGCAAAATTTAAGCTACCATTTAATGCTTCAAATTCCCATGTAGTGCTGTAAGCATTTACAATTGCTTTGCCCTCTACTAACTTCACTTTGCTGGTTAAAGAGGACTGTGTTGTTTTACTTTGATTTAATATATCTTCAATATTCCAGTGCCCATCTTTTCTCTGGGTAAGCCAAAGAATGGGGTTTTCCACCTGTAATTCTGAAATAGAGCCCACTACATTTTTTCCCCTTAAAATATTCCAGGGGCTATAGGAAACAATAATCTTATCACTGGTAGCTAATTTTTCTGCTTGTTTATCGTAAATAGTAATATTATGTATAGTTACACGATTGTAGGAAGTGAGTTCAATGTCCCCAACGGTCACTAAACTTCCTAACGCGGAAGCCAACTCTTCACTCAATATATGCTGGGCTCCTGTCATGACTTCTTGGCTTCTAGTCAGCCAAAAAACACTACCCGCAACAAGAAGCATACCTGCTATTATTACTGCAATGATTTTCTCTTTCATTTTAGCCTCCTGATTCACCTCATAAGGCGTTCATAACAGCATATACTTCTACACAAGAAGACCTGCTTCCTTTATCATCGCTTGAATTTATTCTATCCGAGAGAAAGTAATATATTCCATAGAAATGGAAACCTCACCTAAGATAGGAATATAAGAAAAGCATTTTGAAACGCGAAGACCTGAAGATTACGAAGAATAATAGAACTAAACATAATTTTCCTTCTTTCTCATTATACGTCTTCGCTACCTTCGTGTTTCATCTTTTTTCTACTAAGTTTAAAATTTATTGCTACTGGTAAAATATATACTTTCTATATATAATACTGAAGAGCTGGGATATCCCAGCTCTTCAGATATTTATTTATTTTTTCACCTCTACCACAGGTACACCCATGGCTTTGATTAGGTTGGCTTTGCTTGTATTAAAATCATACATGGCTTGGATATAATTATTCTTTGCTTGGGTCAGGGCAACTTGAGCATCAATTACATCAATGTTTGTGCCCACTCCTGCGCTATAGCGAACTTGCGCAATCTTGAAATCTTCTTCTCCCTTTTCTACGGCAACTTGATTCGTATCAATTCGCTTTTCCGCTTCACTCATGTTCAAATAAGCTTGGCGTACATCTAATTGGACTGAATCCTTCGTCTGTCTAGCCTGCTCTGTAGCCTTCACTACTGCTGAATCCGATTGTTTAATTTTCGCATTGGTTACACCGGAATCAAAAGGCGTCCAAGTCGCCTTTAAGCCGATTGACCAAGAATTGTTATCTGCACCAGGGAAGTCTTTATCTTGCCAGCCTGTTGTAGCATTGGCACTGACCGTCGGCAATTTACCACTTTCAGCCCCCTTGACAGCTTCCTTTTGGACATCAATATTATAGTCGGCTTGTATGGCTTCCGGACGATGGGCAAGAGCATATTGAATACTGTCGGCTAATGCCATCGTATATCTCTCATGCTTTAACTCATCTTTTACTGTTACCTCTGTATCTAAAGGCAAACCAATTATATTATTTAAATTAGAAATTGCTAAATCGTAAGCATTTTTTGCTTTAATTAAAGCTTGTTGATTATTGGCTAACTCTACTTCAGAGCGTAATACATCAGATTTTGCCACTGTACCTACAGCATACTGTGCCTGCACATTTTTCAAATGTGCTTCCATTTGATCAACAGCTTCTTGGCTAACCTTTAATGCATTTTTCGTTTGTAAAATCGTAAAATAACCATTGGTAGCATCCAATTTTATTTTTTGTTTACTTTGCTCTACCGCAGAATCGGCTACTTTTAATTTAAGTTTTGCTGCAGAAACATCACTTTCTGTCTTACCGCCAGTATATAGATTTATTCCTAACGAAACTGATGTATTAAAATCAGTAACCTTATCAACACCTGAATGTGCTAAAGTATCATTATGCACTATAGCTAATGCAGGTAAATTTCCACTTTTCGCTACCTTAATCTGCAGCTCTGCACTCTTTCGGTCCGCATCTGTCATTTTGATTGCAGGATTACTGTTTAGAGCCATGGCAATGCTATCTTCTAAAGTTAGCTCGACTGGTGCCGCTAATGCAACCACCGTATTTAGCATTAGTAATCCACCTGTTAACGCTACTGCTAAACGTTTTTTCCAATGAGCATGTTTTATCATGTAAAAATCCCCCTCAATTCGTCGAAACAGCCTTGACTGTTCAGTCAATACATTTCAATTATATGGCTAAATATATCCAGTGTCAACAATAAAAGGAAATGATGCCTTATGATTTTAATTTTCTTTAAAAGGTTTTGCGGACACCCACATAGGTATTTCGATCATCTGACTTGTTAATGTTATCCGCCTGACCAACGATAAAGGTATCAGGGGCCACTTGGTATTGAGTACGCAGCTTAACTCTCACATCATTTGGGTCATAGACATCAACGGACAGCCGCATTTGTTTTCCGACTTGGGTATCAACACCAACTCCCACCTTACTATCAATTACACCAGCACGACCAGAAAATTGTTCATTACCTTTGCCGATCTGAAAATTCCCTTTACTACCATCCCCAATATTATTAACACCAATAACGGCAAAATCCTGAGGCGAGGTAGTAATCTTAACATCAGCATTACTACTGTATTTGCCTGTATCATTATTGTATAAAGTTTCAAATCCCATTTTGGTCTGAATTGATGACACTTTGGTCAGCATTTTATTGGCCTTATCACTGGCTGCTCTAGCATTTTTTAAGGTTTCCTTTAAGTTTTGAGCCGTTTCTGGATCCGTTACAACACCTTCTAAAGAAGCCGCCATTTTCTCTACACGCAAACTGGTATTTTTAATATTTTGAATGGTTTCTCGCAAATCCTTGGCCGTTTGCCCATCATTATCGACCACAGCCAACATGGTATCTACTCGCCCTGCCACATCTCGCAAACTGCGAGACATCGCACTTAAGTTACTTACCATTTCGCTTACATTGCCCTCATTGTTTTGCATCATACGTGCCAAACCAGCTGTTAAAGCATTAAGATTGTCTGTAATCTCTTTGGCGTTTAGAATTGTCCCTTTCATCGCCGCTTTCACTTTGTCATCACCAATAATTTCATTTAGCGATTTCACCAAATCGTGAACTTCTGCTAACACTCGATCCGAGGAAGCAATCAGCTCATCTAATCCCTGAATTTCTTCTCCCCTCACGATTGCATAAGGTACTAGGAAACCAGAACTTTTGCTAGGCGGGATAATGTTAACATACTTTTCTCCCATTAAACCATCGGCCCCAATAACAAATTTTGATTCTTGGGGAATTTTAGTCCCCGGACTCATTAGCATGGTTACCTTTACGCCTTCAGGAAGCACTTCTATACCTTTTATCCGCCCGACATCTACACCTGCATAGCGGACTACATTACCATCTTTCAGGCCATTCACTTGACTAAATACAGCTTGGACTGGATACCCTTGATCGCCAAAGCTAAAACTGCCTAGATGAATAATCATATAAGCCAATAACAAAAAGGCAATCATACTCACGGAACCAACTTTGGCTTCTGTACTCATATTCATTTTATTTCTGACCTCCTTCGAACATATGCGCCAGGTGATTTAAAACCGTGAATGAATTGTTGCACAATGGCATTTTCCGTATTCTTAATTTGATCTACGGTACCCATTTCGATAATTCGCCCACCATGAATTACTGCAATGCGATCAGCAATTTTAAAGGCACTAGACATGTGATGGGTAACCACTACGGAAGTAACCCCTAGTACACGCTTAGTGTTCATCATGAGTCTATCAATCGTCCCTGACATAATCGGATCAAGACCCGCTGTCGGTTCATCATACAGCACAATTTCTGGCTTTATCGCAATGGCTCTCGCTAAACTAACACGTTTTTTCATACCGCCGGATAGCTCATTAGGCATTACATTTTCTTGCCCCGCCAAGCCTACCATTCGCAAGTTGCGAGAGATAACCTTCTTAATTTCTGGTTCTGACATATCCGTATGTTCTCTAAGGCCAAAGGCTACATTTTCCCCTACTGACATTGAATCAAACAGAGCGGAATATTGAAATACCATCCCCATGCCAATACGGATTTTATTTAAACTATCTTCTGATAGGTTTGTAATTTCCTGTCCTTTAACCCATATTTCTCCCTCTGTAGGTTTTAAAAGGCCAATCATTAAACGTAATAATGTGCTTTTTCCGGAACCACTAGGGCCAATGACCACCATAGTTTCCCCTTGGGTTACTTCTAAATTTATATCTTGCAAAATAGTTTTCCCATGAAAACTCATGCTGATGTTAACCAACTTTATCATAAAATCACCGTCCTATGTTACAAACTGAAAAAAGTAACGTTTTTTACCGCAGAGACGCAGAGGACGCAGAGATGGATTTATATTATATTCTCTGCGCCTCTGCAGTTAAGCATATCTCCTAATACCCTCAACGATAGATTAATAACGATAGGAAATAATTGCTGACAAAAATTAAAATAATAGAGCTCACTACGGAAGCAGTGGTGGCCTTACCCACACCTTCTGCTCCTTCTCCAGCTGTCAGTCCTTTGTAACAGCCAATGATGGCAATGATACCACCAAAAAACATAGCCTTAACTAGGCCACCCATTATATCATTGACTACTGCAAATAATTTAATGGAGTGAATATAGGTAAAAGAGCCAATACCAGCATATAAAGTTGCTACTAAATATCCACCTAATGTACCAATAATATCGGCAAAAACTACTAGCATCGGCAACATAACTATACAGGCCAAAAATCTAGGAACCACTAGGTATTTGATCGGATCAATTGCCATAACTCTCAAAGCATCAATTTGTTCTGTCACCTTCATGGAACCAATTTCAGCGGTAATTGCTGCCCCTACCCGTCCCGCGACGACTACACCTGTTAGCACTGGTGCTAATTCCCTAGCCATGGCGATTGCCACAACACCGCCTACAGATGACTGAGCACCATACTTAATAAACTCATTGGCAGTCTGTAAAGTAATAACCATACCTGTAAATAAAATAGTTAGCAGCACAATAGGTAAGGAATCCACCCCAAGGTGTGCCATCTGATGCAGCACATGTCGCATTCTAGGCTGTTTTCGAAAGTGATAAATAGTATTAAAAAGCAGTATCATAATTCGACCACTGTTCTCTGCAGCATGAATCACGTGCCGCCCAATATTCTCTAAGAAAGATAGTAACATACGCAATCCCTCACATTGAATTTCACTTGTAGTAATCATTATATTGAGAATTTGTCATAATATGAAGTATTCCATAAAAAAGACAAGTTCCCTGCACCATCACCATAAGAAATTCATAAAGAAAACTTGATTCAGATAGCGTTTTAACTCCATCTGAATCTTAGCCCTTTCTTATCCAGGGACTTAGCCGCTCTTAACTCCCAAGAAGATGGGAGTCTTAGAGCGGTTTAGTCATCGGATAAAACAAGAAAATCCCTCTTATGTAAATAGTCAATCATTATGAAAAACTATTCATATAAGAGGGTTATTATCTTATAGGAAAACTCATTTTCCTAACTATTTAGTTTTGTCTTTTACAACTGTAACTAAAACTTGCGTATCGCCATCAATAATATAGTCTGTGGCAATACGATTCTTGGCTTTATTTTGTTTTTTAATCTCTTTAGTGCTACTATCTTGTATCTCTTGTTTCATATGACTGGTTTGCTCAATTAATGTATTTTCTTGACTTTTATTATCAACGCTATTTTTGCTTACTTTACTGCCACCCATAATATTCTCAACGCCCATATCGAACACTTCTACAACAATCTCATTATTACGGTCACGTTCTACGAATTCCTTAATAACATCAGAAAATCCTTGATTCTTCTGTTTTGGTTTCGCAAGCAGCAACAAGCCTTCATCAAGCCCTTGCTGTTTGGATAATAGTTGCATTATAGGTACCATGCCGCCGCCTCGCACTTCTAAAGTTAGAGGACCTTCTGGTTGTTCTTTGGGAACAGTAAAGGGTACTACGCGGGTAATGGTTTCACCACGAAAAGGCTTTATCTTAACGCCTATATCTATTGTCTCGCCAGGTTTGGCCGTAAGCGTCTTAGCCTTGGCCTCAACAATCGTAGCGGTACGACGCTCTTCACTAATGGAAACATTTACTTTAACATCCATAATATCAACTGGATTGTATTGATTGCCTGAGATCATCGTCATAGCATCCAAAAATTCACCTACAGCAGCCTCACCTACGCTAGCGGGGCTATAGAACATATTTTCCCGACGAATGACCTCTACTGGCATATTTCGTCCTGAAATTTCGAAGCTAACTTTCGCAGTCCCTGGTCCCACTCTGTCTATCGTTTTATCTATCACATTGAATACAGTGGTCGCAGATAAAATGGAGGATAATTGCTCATCCTTGACCACTTGAATTGCCGAATCTGAGATCTTCCCTGTATCGTTGTCTTTTACCATAATGCGTACAGGAATAATAGTAGGGTACCTGCCTAGTTTTCCGGCTACCGCCGCACCACGATCTTGATTAATTAAACCAACGGCCTCTCCTGTTGTACCCACTTTAAATGAATTCTCTAATCCCATCACAGTAGTAAAAACATACGCATTGGTCATAAAATAGCCAATATTCCCCTTCTTTAGGAAGGGATGTCCAAAGGCCAGTACCTTATCCCCCTCAACATAAGTAACAGTTCCTAAAGCGGCTACACTGCTATCGCCTCGAACCAATTCTACTCCTACAGCACCACCTGGTACTAGAGGACCAAATTCTGCATCGGAAGGTGCAGCTCCCACCTCGTACGGTGTTAAATTAAATGGTTTCAGTTTATCTTGCAGCATGGATAAGGCATTGCTGCTAAAGCCAGATACCATTAAGGGAGTAGCCATTTCTTCAAATCCTGGTAAATTATCCTCTACCTGCATAGAAGCATTGTATTTATCAGGCATTTCCCACAACTTGAGCATATCGGCTATGGGAGTAACCATACCAATTTTGTGATCTGTTAAAGACCAACCATAAGCAATAGCCCCAACTAATTTATTATTAATGTATACGGGACTGCCACTCATTCCTTGGGCAATCCCTCCAGTACGATCAATGACATCACCGAAAGTGCGTACTAGAATCAAGTCCCCGGATGGGCCCTTATTTTTCATAACCCCTAACACTTCTACCCCAAACTCTTCTAGTTTCGTACCAGAAACTACGGTTTTTCCTATACCTTGCATGCCTTGTTTAATGTCATCTACTGGCATCATTTCAGGGGCAGCCCATACCGAAGATACGGGTAGTGTTAATAAAAAAATAAGCAGTGCCAGACGACACTGCCTGAATATTTTTTGCAAAACTATCATCCTTTCTCTATTTACCGGCTTCAATACGAACAACTGTATCGCCTACGGTAATTTTACTGCCAGGTGCAACTAATACTTCCTTAACGACGCCATTTATTGTGGCTCTTGATGCTGGGACTGCCCCAGTTAACGTGCCAACACGTACCAAAATATCACCTTCATGAACAACAGTTCCTGGAGTCACTAGTCCATTTGCCATAACGGGTCCAGATAAAGTTGCCTTTTGATCTACTATATTACTCGCCGTAGCCAACAAACTACCTGCTATCAGTAGTAATGCTACTACTGCTACTGTTATCCTTTTTTTGTGTAGCATAAAAGCCACCTCCTTACTTAATTTCATTATACAGTATTGGAGGGAATTATCAATCCTTCGGAGCAATAATTAATGCATCGCCTACATACCTTTCTCTTCCATCTGAGGGCTTATTGATAATCTTACCTTTTATTACCATCTCACTAGAACCGCCACCATCTAAATTCATTGCATCCACAGCGCCAAATTCCTGCATCAACAATGCTAATTCTAAGAGGGTCATACCAATACTATGCTCTTGACGACCATCAACAACAACGAGAAGTATATGACCATCTTTAGTTTGGCCAATCGCCGTTCGTGGTGCTCTACCAACAGTTATATCTGAAGGGAACTCTTCTATTTACTTGTTAAAAATACACTACTACCTTTAATTAATCTTGGACCTGCACCAAGGACGTAACTGGTATTGTCCCATGCTGAACCTAGCGACTGACTAATTTTGATACTATCACCAACTTTTAAACCTGCTAATGCTTTTTCATTACTACCATGAGCGGATAAAACAACAGCCCCTGGAGGTATGACAGCATTACCATGAGCGATTGCGGTAATGGTATCCTTACTTACAATATAATCTGTACCAAACTCATTAGTACCTGTCATATTGTCATAGTAATTATTATATAAAATCAGATCATCTGGGCCTCTTTCATGATTGACACCTGTAATTGCAACTAATCGTCCATCTGGTAAGGTAACGCTTCCCTTGTAGTCGATCTGATCAAACATAATTTGGCCATTAGGTAGTATTCCTAAAGTAGTACGCCCTACGGCTGAGGTACTTACTATTTGATCACCCATTTTCAGTAAACCCAAAATTTCTCCATTTGGAGCGAAATAAGAAGCATTAATGCCAACAATCCCTTTAGCACGCTCAGTCATTGACAAAACACATTCCCGGTCTACAATTGCATCATTTGAGAGTACGGGCTTTAGTTGATAAGCACTGCTAGGAGATAAATCAACTACATAAGCAGTTATAGGGCCTGCATTGGTATTACGATATAACGAAGTATATTTGATCCCCGTACTAATCTCTTCTTCGTATTTTTGATCGACTTTCTTGGAAATGTCTATCACTACTCGATTTGGTTTGGCCAATGTAAATACCTTATAGGTAACGGCAGATGTTTTTAGGTTAATAACAACCCGCTGTTTGCCCGGCTGCACTTCAGATAATTGTAAATCCTTAACTGCTGTGTCATTTAATAACAGGGTTGGCAACTTGATTGCACTACTAGCATTAGCAAAATCAAGTACAATTTGATCTGGATTTGCAGTTAGATTAGCCGTATATGCTGGTAGTTCATTTACATCAAATACAATTCTTACCTTATCCGGCGTTTGGCTAAATCTAACGTTTTGCAGCACAGAGCTGTTTGGAGCAGCCCATGCAATTTGAGAACACAAGAGTAATAAAATCAAAATACTATAGAACCGTTTATAAGCCTTCATTTAAATAACCCCCATATGAGCAACATCGAATTCATCTTTTTTTGTGAGAAAAGCCCAGGCACTATTTCGGTGCCTGGGACTTTTGACTGGCAGGTGCTGCAGCAACATGGAGTTGGCGATAAAGCATATCCGCCAATCCCATACCACCAGCCTTTGCCATATTTTTTGTAATTTCACTATCTAACATGGATTGCATAGTATCTTCTTGCGAAGTATCTACTAACTTAGACTTTTGCACTGTTTTTCGCATATTGGTCATCATTATATTTAAGAATACTGCTTCCATGTCTTGACATGTTTTTTTGAGTTTGGCATCATCTTTTGAAGCCTTTGCCTTCTCTGTTTCCGTTGCCAATTTATCGGCAAAATCACTATTTGCTTTAGTCTGTGCAGAATTCAAGGTATTTATCATACCAGTTGAACCTATTCCTGATATTTCCATATTTGCTCACCACCTTAAATGATCTGTAAATCAGCATGTAAAGCACCAGATGCTTTTATTGCTTGTAGTATTGAGATAATATCTCGCGGTGTAGCGCCAATTGCGTTTAATCCTCGAACTACATCTCCAACACTTGCCGTAGATGGCAATACCATAATATTTGCCTTATCTTCTTTCACATCTACTGTAGTATTATTCGTTGTCACTGTAGATCCGTTAGAGAAAGGTGGTGGCTGAGATACATCTGTCGTTTTTGTAATACTAATGCTAAGTCCACCCTGAGCAACAGCAACTTCGTCAATGGTTACATTCGATCCCATAACAATTGTGCCTGTACGTTCATTAATTACAATTTTAGCTATATTATCAGGATTAATATAGAGCTCTTCTATTGCTGCCACGAAACCTACTACATTACTTCCATATCCACTTGGTACGGTTACAATTATCGTTCCCGGGTCCTTTGTTGTTGAAATGGAACCAAAACGACTATCAATCGTATCAGCAATACGGGTTGCTGTCGTAAAATCGGGCTGGCTCAAAGATAAGGTAATTGATCCGTCTGAAGATACCAATTGTGTAGGGACATCCCGTTCTACAATAGCCCCATTCGGAGTTGTACCTGTTGTAGGAAAGTTTTTTTGTTGACTACTACCACCGCTACTAGCGTTATATCCACCTGTAGAAACAGGACCTTGTCCTACAGCATAGACTTGACCATTAGCGGCTTTTAGAGGCGTTTGCAATAAAATACCACCTTGCAAACTCTTGGCATCCCCCATAGAAGAAACCGTCATATCAATTGTATCACCAGGTTTTGCGAAAGCTGGTAATTGAGCTGTAACCATAACGGCAGCTACATTTTTAGATTTAAGTTGGGCTTCAGAAACTGTTATCCCAAAACTTTTTAACATGTTAGCCACTGACTGTCTCGTTTGGACCAGTGTATTGGAATCACCTGTACCGGCTAAACCAGTGACTAGCCCATAACCGACCAATTGATTCGTCCGTACACCTTGCACCTTTGCTACGTCTTTAATTCGTGTTACTGCACTAGATGCCATGGCAGTTGCCATAATAGATATGGCACAAATTACAATTGCAACACTAACCACTAACTTACGCATAATATCCTCCGTTTTAGAACAAGAAATTGAATAACTGACTTATAATTCCTTGCCGTTGCTTCTTCGCAATAGGGCCATTGCCATCTACTCGAATTTGCGCATTACCTATATAAGTAGATAATACCGTATTATCTGACAGAATATCTTCGGGGCGAACCACACCGGAAACAGTAATTTTTTGTTCTTCGCCATTTTGTTTAATGCTTTGTGTACCGGAAATGACTAAAGTGCCATTCGGCTTCACTTCAATAACTTGAGCTGACATTTGCGCTGTAACAGTATTCGTATTGGCAAGTGATCCTTTTGCCGTAAAAGAATCGGCATTACCAGCGCTTGCAGAGGCTATACCATGAAAGATCCCTGTGCCTGCATTCATACTCGTACTAGAGGATTTAGAATTGCTTGCATTCCCCACACGACTCGCACTAGAGTTTTCATTAATGATGATCGTAAGAGAGTCGCCAACTGCACGAGCCTTATGGTCACTAAATAGATTGGCAGACCCAGCATCACTCCACAAAGACATAGCCGATACTGAAGATGCTGCTGTTAGCCCCAAACACAAGAAACCTAACGCCAAGCTAACAATAATCTTTGTTAGGTTAAACATATTTACACCTTCACTTTCAAATCATGCATAATTTAAATTTCTCAAGATCTTTATGAACCTTTATATGTAGGCACCTCTACGGTGCTTTCATTCAATACTTTTCCCAAAACAATTTTATTAGAAGAGGTATTTCTCACACGAATTAATTGCCCCTCGCAGCCATCTTGCATGGCTTGTCCAATTGTCGTTACTTCCATACTCGCAATATGAGCGACTAAGGTAACAGTGCTGCCTCGTTTGATTGCTATCGGTTTAATTATCATAGTGTCCGTTAGCACTGTACCTAACGTAATTGGACGCCTTGCCATTAACCCAACAATCTTTTTCTTATCCATAACATAACCCGCAGCTAACCTACCTATATCCATTCGTTCGTAGCGCAAAGTATCTTCGGTCACGATTTCACCAGCATTGACCTCGCGAGCGGCCACCGTGACTGGGCGATATAGTTTCACATCAAATTTCAGTCCAGCTTTTGCAAATTCTTTTTCGTTTACAGTGGCAGTAACCAACACAGTTGTCGGCGTATTATAACGAATGCCATAAGGCAACGAAGTGCTAAAAGTAACATTACCTAACGGAGCGACTACATCTTGTACATGCCCCAGAGATGAAATAACAAGATCCTCCTTTAAAACATTGGATCCAGCTTGTTTCCTGATAGCTATCATAGCCTGGTCAATTAAGGCTTGTCCATTAATAATTTGTGAATTCCCAGTAATGGTAACACTATTAGGAATTTGCCAAACGATATTACCAAAATCAGCACCTGCCGCTGCTAAACGCATGTTAAGTACTTCTTTCGCTAAGACAAAGCTACTGCCAGGATTCGGCGCAGCACCTAATTGCAATTGCCCCAAACCTTGAACTTGTTCCAGACTGCCACCACTAATATCAGCCAGTTCTCCTAGTGTTATTGTCGAACCAGTTACTCTTGCCTGTTCAAAAATTGTCACAACAATATCCTGGGCGAGCGCGAAATGAAAGGAAAAGCAAAATTGCAGCAAAACCAGTAGCCCTATTTTCTTTCCCATTATCCTCACCTTAACGTTTCAATTGGGCAGCTTGCTCAAGCATAGTGTCACATGTAGTGATTGCTTTTGAATTTAATTCGTAAGCTCTTTGAGCAACTATCATATTTACCATTTCATCAACCACGGCAACATTAGACATCTCTAACGTATTTTGCACAAGTGTACCTGCACTATCAGTTCCCGGGTTGCCAACTACTGCATTACCCGATGCAGCGGTCTCTTTTAATAAATTTTTTCCCATACTATCGAGTCCAGCTGGATTAACAAATACAGCAAGTTGGAGTTGTCCTAAATCTTGAGGAGCCGTCTGGCCAGCAAGTTTCGCTGATACACGACCGTCCGCCGATATAGCAACGTTAGTTGCACCCTCTGGAATAGTAATAGCAGGTTCTATTGGATAACCTTCTGAAGTAACAATTCTGCCCGTAGAATCCTTTTTAAAGGAGCCATCACGAGTATAGGCAAGCGTACCATCTGGCATAGTGACCTGAAAGAAGCCGTCTCCTTCTATTGCCACATCCAGCGCATTTCCTGTAGTTTGAAAGTTACCTTCTGTATAAACCTTTTGTGTAGCAACTTGACGTACGCCATGCCCAATTTGTATTCCTGTAGGTAGCTGCGTATCTGGTCCAGTAGATGAACCGGATTGACGAATCGTTTGATACATCAAATCTTCGAAATCGTTACGAACTTTTTTAAAGCCTGTGGTATTAACATTCGCCAAGTTATTGGAGATAACATCCACATTTGCCTGTTGGGCAGCCATACCTGAAGCAGCTGTCCATAATGCCCTCATCATAATAAAAATCCTCCTATGTATGTGCTTATCCGCTTCTATTTCTAAAGCAGTGCTACAATCATTTTTTTGGATTACTCCTATCTATACTATCGCAAAAACAGACAAAAAACTTAAATTAAATTATTAGCTATAATTTGCCAACGTCATTTGCGGCTTTCCCCATTAAACTGTCATGAGATTGAATGACCTTACCGTTAATTTCATAAGCACGATAGTTAGAGATCAAATTCACCATTTCGCCAATTACATTTACATTGGCCATCTCTAAGGCTCCTTGTCTTACACCACCAGTGGCTACCTGTCCTCGTTGACCAGTAGGTTCAAGAAATAAGCTTGCACCCTCTTTTTTTAGTGCTTTTTCATTTGCAAATTCAGTTATTTCAAGTTTGCCTACTTCATTGTTATCAACCAAAACCCGTCCGTCACTGCTAACTTCCATTTTTCCACCGTTTATAATAATTGGACCATTTTGCCCCAGTACTCGATACCCATCACTGGTAACGAGTTCACCTTTTGCACTCTTGGCAAAAGTACCATTGCGAGTATATCTTTTGCCTTGAGGGGTTTCTACTGCAAAAAAGCCTCTTCCTTCAATTGCTAGGTCGAAATCATTACCTGTTGTCCTAATTGTCCCAGTAGAATAATCAGTTGCCACTTCATCCACCATGACCCCAACACCCATACTACCGATCGTTGGAGATTCTGGACCATCATTCACTCTTGAAATGAGCATACTTGCAAAATCCTTAGTAATTGTCATGTCCTTTTTAAAGCCAGCAGTATTAGCATTTGCTAAATTATTTGAAATAACATCTGTGCGCTGTGCCTCTGCTAACATACCTGACGCTGCGGTGTACAAACCACGAATCATGTTATCACTCCTTTTTTTACCCTAAAGCAAACTAATGTTAAGCAATACTACCTCTTTTTAGTGTTGTTAAACTATCTTCAAGAGTTCCCAAAGAATCTAAAGCTTTGCCTGTACCTAATGCTACACAAGAAAGAGGATCTTCCGCTAGATAGGTAGGAATACCGGTTTCTTGCTGAATAAGCTTGTCCAAACCATAAAGCATAGAGCCACCACCAGTCATTACAATACCTCTATCCATAATATCAGAGGACAATTCTGGAGGGGTGATTTCTAGCACTGTTTTTACCCTTTGCACAATAAGAGACACAGACTCATATAAGGCATCAAAGGTCTCAGCTGAAGTTATTCGCAAGGTTTTAGGTAAACCAGACACTAAATCACGTCCACGAATTTCCATACTCTCATTGCGACCTGTGGCTAATGCTGTGCCTATATTGACTTTTATTTGTTCCGCTGTACGTTCACCGATCATAACATTATATTCTCGTTTAACATAACGTACTAACGCTTCATCAAACTTGTCCCCACCGACTCTTAAAGACTCGCTTACCACAATGCCGCCTAAACTAAGAACAGCTACGTCAGTGGTACCGCCACCAATGTCGATTACCATGGAGCCACAAGGCTCAGAAATATCTAAACCTGCACCAAGAGCTGCTGCCAAAGGTTCTTCAATTAAATAGGTTTTTTTTGCACCTGCTTGTACAGCTGCTTCTAATACTGCTCGTTTTTCTACTGTAGTAACACCGGAGGGTATACATACCATAATACGTGGTTTAAAAAAAATTTTTCTCGGAACGACCTTTTGAATAAAATGACGCAGCATAGTCTCCGTCGTATCATAGTCAGCTATGACACCTTCTCTTAATGGGCGAATAGCAATAATATTGCCTGGTGTCCGACCAAGCATACGGCGTGCTTCTTCACCTACAGCCAATACTGTATTTGTATCACGATCAATCGCCACTACAGATGGCTCGCGAAGTACAATTCCCTTACCTTTTATGTATACCAATACGTTAGCAGTCCCTAAATCCACTCCAATGTCCATTGACATTCCAAACATGTGCAATCCCCTTCCACTCTACTAATACTTGTCCATATTTTCTTTTTATTTAAACCACAAAGACAAAAAATTTACTAATCCCATGCGCCTTTGTGGTTAATTAACTGTTCTAAGTAAACAATGTTCACTTGCTTCCATTCTACATTAAAAAAGAAAATCCTTCATTTTTTGTCACTTTTTCCAGCTTCTTTATATTTTTTGCGAGTTGCCTCCCCACCGCGGATATGGCGCTCTGCTTTATTTTGTTCTAGTATAACTCTTACTCGATTTGCCATTTTCTTGTTAACTAAAGGTAAACGTTCTATCATATCTTTATGTACTGTACTTTTACTTACACCAAAAACAATTGCTGATTGCCGCACTGTATGTTTACTTTCTAAAATG
The DNA here is from genome assembly GCF_030269905.1 of Pelosinus sp. IPA-1. Taxonomy (NCBI): domain Bacteria; kingdom Bacillati; phylum Bacillota; class Negativicutes; order Selenomonadales; family Sporomusaceae; genus Pelosinus; species Pelosinus sp. IPA-1. The sequence continues at coordinate 99,128 of NZ_BSVC01000009.1, forward strand.
TGCTGACAAATGTCCAATACCCTTTTACGGATATAATCTTTCATACTTATTCTGCCCCCTCACCTGCTTTGCTAATATATATGCGGACAAAATAAAAAAAAGCACTGCTGTGCTTTTTAAAGGTTACTATTTTTATCCGATGACTAAACCGCTCTAAGACTCCTATCTTCATCTCGTTAACAGTCTGTAATTCCCTGCCCTTGACGGTCAGGGAAACAGGCTGTAAACTCGAAATAAGTTCGCACTAAGGGTCGCCGGACCCAAGGCTCACTTATTTAAGTGGGAGTTAAGAGCGGCTAAGTCCCTGGATAAGAATGGCTAAGATTCATATGGAGTTAAAAGTCCATATGAATTAAATTTTCTTTATTCGTTGCTTACTACTAACTTAGGGTCGATATATTCATCTGCTTTTTTGATTGCTAAATGCAGGTGATAGTATGGCTCGGCATCAGAATTACCCATCTTCCCAATTTCTTCACCCGCTTTGATAAAACTTCCTTTGGCGACTTTAGCGTTTGCTAAGGAACCATAATAAACTATATATATATCATTTTTCACGATTACAGTTAAGCCACTCGTTTTATCTTGAAAGATATCACTCACCTGACCATCCTGTATGGCAGATACCTTCTGTCCTTGTGCTCCCACTATGTCAATACCCGTATGAAAACGCCACTCATTATATAAAGGATGCATTTGCCAGCCAAAGTCAGCTTTAATTTGCCCCTTGATTCCATGGAAATCCTTTGACGTAATCATAGGTTCTTGTTTTTTTGTTATTTCAGGGCTTGTGACAGTAACCGTTTGAGAAATCTCTTTACTTTTTTCATCGATTACTGCCGTACTTGGGATAATTACAACTTGCTGCTTTACTTCTTGCAGTGGACCTGCCATTATTTCTTGCCGCTTACTTTGTAATCCCATTAATACACCTACCATCAACACAAGAGCGAGTGCCAATAAACCAACTCCAGTATATAAGCTTTTAAAAGAAATTTTTTTTGAAGAAAACCTTGGTTTTGGCAATGCAGTATTGATTCTTTTTAAATAAAATGCTATAGAGGACAAGGTATCAAACTTCAATTTGGACATACTATCACCTCGTACTAAGTATGTCCTTTCTAGGATATTTTTAAACAGCCTCTAGCTATAATTATAATAAAAACGCTACGCGTCCTTTTAAAAGATAGACGTTTTGAACCACAAAGACACAAAGCCGCTTACGCGGACACGGAGAGCACAAAGGGGTAGAATAAAAATGTCTCTATGTTCTTTGTGCATCTTTGTGTTCTCTGTGTTTAACGTATTCTTTTGTGTGCTGCATCGCAGCATTGTGTCTTTGTGGTTCAATCTTTTTAACTAGGAACTTATACTTTCTGATTCCGTAAGAAAAAAGCCTCCTATTAATCTAGGAAGCATAAATATTTTTAAGAGCTACTCCCGTATAGTATTGAGTAATAATTTGACGAAAATCATGACCCTCTTTCGCCATACCGTTAGCCCCATATTGGCATAAACCTACACCGTGACCGTAGCCAATTGTATTAAAAACCATTTTTCCATCTTCAATTGCTACGTTAAAGTTGTTAGAACGCAAATCCATTTTTTCACGAATCTCAGCACCTGATAAAATTTTACTGCCAATACGTATCTGGCCTACCCTGCCTGATTCTGTTGTACTGACAATCTGCGCTGGTCCGGTACCGCCATTTTGCATGGCTGCTACTACTTGGGTTTCCGGCCCTAGTATTTGCTCTACTTGTGCTAACGTAAATTCTTTCTTGTCATGATAGCGGGGTGATTTTTGATCCCAGTTGCAAGGCACACTAATTAAATAGGGATAATCAAACCCCCATACTTCTTTGGCACTGGCTGTCCGTTCCCCACTCGTCGAATGAAATACTGCCTGAATAAGTTCTCCGTTATAAGTCGCTACTTGGCCCCTTGTTTCCTCCACTGCTCGGCTGATCTTACTCCAATAACGATCATAATTCGTACCCCAGCGTTCTTTTAATTTTATTTCATTTTGCCAAGCTTGACTTTGCTTAAAATCAGTACTTACGTCTGCACCAGGTTGTTCTGCAATTCCACTACCACCAAATGCGACCATGCTTTTAACCGCGTAGGTCCTCGCAGCAACTGCCTGGGCTTTCAATGCCTCCAACTCAAACTCTGCAGGCATTTCTGCCGCTACAACCCCTTTAATATATTCTTCAAGATTCATTTCAACAATTTTATTCTGCTCGTGAAGATATACTCTTATTAATATATGTTCTCCTTTCGCTACGTTCTCACTCCTATCTGAACTTGGTTCTCTATTGAAGCTGCCCACTACCAGAGCCGGAACAATAATAACCAGCACCAATACTAATAATACAGCGCATGCTATTATTTTCTTCACACTTGCCCCTCCCCTTGCTCTACATAACCACTACATTCTATGCCAAGCTTTGGGTAAGTATGACCGGGAAAGAGGATTAAGGAAAAGATACATTTTTTGCAAACAAAAAGCGCCTTGAGCCGCGAAGATATGAAGATTGTGAAGAATTGAAAATATAGTTAATAAAAACACTACGCGTCCTTTTTGAACCACAAAGACACAAAGAGCACAAAGAAAACATTAAATACGGAGGGCGTAAAGGATTTGAACCGCAGAGGCGCAGAGGAAACAGAGAATGGAAGCTTTCTTATGGCAAACCATATTATAAATGCTACTCTGCGCCCTCTGTGGTGCTCTGTGTTCTCTGTGGTTCAACGTTTACTTTACCAAAGCAGTAAAAAAACTGGCAAGATAGATATCTCACCAGTTTCTCATTTACTTTTTACATTCATTTGTACCGACACGTTTGATGTCTGCACCGACCCCACATAATTTAGCTACTAATCCATCATAACCTCGGTCAATGTGATGAAGATAACCTACTTCAGTTTCTCCCTCAGCAACGAGGCCAGCTAACACGAGGGCAGCTCCTGCTCTAAGATCCGTGGCTTTTACGGGACAGCCTGTTAACGTAGGAGTTCCTTCTACTACAGCACTACGGCCATCAATTTTTATATTGGCTCCCATACGTTTTAATTCATCTACATGCATAAAACGATTTTCAAATACAGTCTCACTTATCACACTGGTTCCATGAGATATGGTAGTCATCGCCATAAATTGCGCTTGCATATCTGTTGGGAATCCAGGATAAGGCAACGTCTTAATATCTACAGCTCGCAAATTACCATCACTTTTGACACGTATACCATTCGTATCTTCTTCAATGGTAACGCCAGCTTCTTTTAATTTTGCAATGACAGGTTTTAAATGTTCTGGCAAGGCATTTTCAACATATAAATCGCCACCCGCCATCGCGGCTGCTACCATATAAGTACCAGCTTCGATGCGATCGGGAATAACCTCATAGGTTTTACCAGTTAATTCAGGGACTCCGTCAATTTTAATTAGATTCGTACCAGCACCACGAATGCGTGCACCCATGGTATTAAGATAATTGGCTAAATCAACAATTTCCGGCTCATGAGCTGGATTTTCTAAAATAGTCTGACCTTTTGCCATACTGGCTGCCATCATAATATTTTCTGTAGCACCTACACTAGGAAAATCTAAATAAATTCTAGCACCAGTCAATCCATTCGGTGCAGTTGCTTCAATATATCCATGTCCAATATCAATCTTCGCACCTAGGGCCTCGAAGCCTTTTAAATGCAAATCAATTGGGCGAGTTCCTATCGCGCAGCCACCCGGTAAAGATATTTTGGAGTGACCATAACGAGCCAATAATGGCCCCATAATTAAAAAAGAAGCACGCATTTTACGGACCAACTCATAAGGCGCTTCACAACTACCAATCACCGTACTATCAACGAGCATGGTCTGTTCTTCTTTATTATATTGTACCTCAACGCCTAGATGCTTAAGCACTTGGCTAAACGTACGCACATCTTCTAAATCAGGTATCCCTTCTAATGTGCTCGGGGATGTCCCGAGCAAAGTTGCTGCAATAAGTGGCAGCACTGCGTTTTTTGCCCCACTAATTTTAATTGTTCCATATAATTTGTTACCACCGCGGATAACTAATCTCTCCATAAGGTCATATCCTCCCGCAAACTCTACTAATATATTTAAAAGGAATGAGTGCTATTTTATTAATTAATATTCTTTCGTAATAATTGGTGATCCAATGATGACGTAAGTACGATTGTCATATTGACTGTAGCGTGTTGCTATATTTATATTCACCTTTTTGTCACCTACTTGCAGCCACTCTCCAGCAATTGAGGAAAATCCTGTATAACTAAGGAAGTTTTCAACTTTCAGTTTGTCAATAATAACTCCGTCTATTGCCATAAAGGCTTTTTCTAATACTCTTTGTTGTTCTCCATCCACTAGTTTACCATCAAGCCATCCAATCAAGCAAGTATTAATCTTGGGTGAGACACCATTTTTTTTTATACTGTCACTAATTTTTCTTTGTAACTGCTGGATAGAAGTATTTTCATTCACTATGGATTCCATATTCACCACTAAATAAGTTTCCATTTGAGAGCTATCTCCCTGTTTGGGAACCACCTGCGCCGCAACAAAAGTGTGCCACTTCGGCCTTATTGCTTCCGCTTGTACTGTACGATGAGTGCCCCTTTGCTGCTGAGTCAATTGATAATCTTCAGCATTCACGCCGAGCTGTTCCATTATCTTTTCTACCATCTCTTGCAGCTGATTATCATTCATCTTTTCATCAGGCAGCTTTACCCAAGCATTTATACTATATTCGTTTACATGTGCACCAGTTGCTTCCATAGCTTGGCTTAAAGGTTCTTCAGGAGTAGCAGCAGGTAATTCCTTCACCATAGCAAGGGATAAAAGTAATAAGATTGCTAGGGTCATTGATAATCTTGTCCGAAATTTAACCATTCTCTCCACCCTTTTTAATAAATAATTCTTTATATATAAATTACTCTGTATGCCTATTCTTGCCACTTGTTGAAGGAGATATACAAATCTTGTGAACATAAAAATGCTACGCTTCCTTTTTGAACCACAAAGACACAAAGGTCACAAAGGGGTTCTATCCATTTCATTCCCATCTTCTTTGTGTGCCGCGATAGCGGCATTGTGTCTTTGTGGTTCAATCTTTTTAACTAGAAACTTATAAATTCTGATTCCGTAAGAAAAGACTTGGCGTACACCAAGTCTTACTAAATTTTTGATTTTAAAACAAAAACAGGCTAAGCATAAGCTCAGCCTGTTTTCAGCTATTATTCTTTATGTTCTTTGACTCGTAGACGGACCAAAGCACGTTTGAGAGCAATCTCGGCTCTTATCAAATCGATACCCGGACTTGCTGTACGCAAGCGACTTTCCGCACGTTCTTTTGCTGCTGCAGCCCTTTCCACGTCGATTTCATCAGGTAATTCGGCACAATTTGCCAAGACAGTAATTTTCTCAGGCTGCACTTCAATAAAACCACCGCACATGGAAATTTGCAGCTCACCATTCTCGGTAATTACTCGAAGGGGCCAAATTTCCAAGGCAGCAATAAGTGCGGCATGTCCTGGAAGAATACCAATATCCCCAGATGTCGTCCTGGCGATCACCATGGTAACATCCTCAGAATAAGCCATTTTCTCTGGGGTAACAATATCCAGCCTAATTGTTTTAGCCATTTATTATTCCCCTTTCATCGTCCGAGCCTTCTCCACTACTTCATCGATAGAACCAACCATATAGAAGGCGGTTTCTGGTAAATCGTCATGCTTACCGCTCAAAATTTCTTTAAAGCCTCGAATGGTTTCTTTCAATGGTACATATTTACCAGGTGTACCCGTAAATGCTTCTGCCACAAAGAAAGGTTGGCTCAAGAAACGTTGCATTTTACGTGCTCGAGATACGGTAAGTTTGTCATCATCTGACAATTCTTCCATACCCAAAATTGCAATAATATCTTGCAATTCTTTATAACGCTGCAAAATTTCCTGAACACCACGAGCTACTTGATAATGTTCTTCCCCAATAATATTAGGGTCAACAATTCGTGAAGTTGAATCCAGCGGATCTACGGCTGGATAAATACCAAGTTCCGCAATTTGTCTAGACAATACAGTCGTAGCATCCAAATGAGCAAAGGTAGCCGCAGGAGCTGGATCTGTCAAATCATCTGCTGGAACGTATACTGCTTGTACAGAGGTAATGGAACCCTTTTTCGTTGAGGTAATCCGCTCTTGCAAAGCTCCTACATCTGTCGCCAACGTCGGCTGATAGCCTACGGCTGATGGCATACGTCCTAAGAGTGCAGACACTTCAGACCCTGCCTGAATAAAGCGGAAAATGTTATCTACGAAAAACAATACATCTTGTCCGCCTACATCCCGGAAGTATTCTGCCATTGTAAGACCGGTTAAGGCAACACGCATTCTAGCTCCTGGTGGTTCATTCATCTGCCCATAAACTAAGGCAGTTTTTTCGATAACACCGGATTCCTGCATTTCCATCCATAGGTCATTTCCCTCACGAGTACGTTCCCCTACACCCGCAAATACAGAATAGCCGCCATGTTCTGTTGCAATGTTACGAATGAGTTCCATGATCAGTACTGTTTTACCTACACCAGCACCGCCAAACAAACCAATTTTACCACCCCGAGAATAAGGAGCAATCAAGTCAACAACTTTAATACCTGTTTCTAGGATTTGTGTTGATGTCTCTTGTTCTTCAAAACTAGGGGCTGGACGGTGAATCGGCCAATAATCGTCCACTGCTACTTTATTTTCATTGTTATCTACTGTTTCACCTAGTACATTAAATACCCGACCCAGCGTACCTTTACCCACGGGAATTTTAATAGGGGCGCCAGTATCTACAGCTTGCATACCGCGGGTCAAACCATCCGTAGAGGACATCGCTACGCAGCGCACGATATTATCGCCAAGATGCTGCATAACTTCTACGGTTAAACTAACCTCTACATCAGTAGAGGTATCCGCGATTTTAACAGAGTTATAGATGGCAGGTAACTGTTCCGGAGGGAATTCAATATCAACAACAGGTCCAATAACCTGTATTACTTTGCCTGTACTACTCAAAGGTTTCCCCCTCCTATCTTTTACTTTAACGCCTCGGCACCGCCCACAATTTCGGAAATCTCCCGAGTAATAGTGGCCTGACGGATTTTATTGTAATTCAAAATGAGCTTAGCAATTAATTCTTCTGCGTTATCAGTAGCAGACCCCATAGCTGTCATACGAGCACCTAGCTCACTTGCAGCAGATTGAAGCAATGCTCCATAAATAACGGTTTCCAAATATTGAGGCAATAAAAAATTCAAAACCTCTTCTGCTGATGGTTCAAAGATATATTCTTGATCTGCCGAACTTGCTCCCGTATCTTCGATAGGAAGTAACTTCACACTGGTAGGAATTTGCGTAATTGCCGATTGGAACAAGGTATATACTAAATGAATTTCATCGTATTTACCTGTTTTAAAACCTTCAGCAACTGACCTAGCAATGGTTACCGCATCTTGATAGGTAGGTTTTTCGGAAAAGCCAGTATACTCTTCCTCCACAGCATAGCCTCGCCTTGTAAAGTAATCTCTCGCCTTACGACCAACAGCAAGGATACTGCTTTTATCTTTCGCCGCTGTAATCTGAGGTAATGCCTCTTTTATTACGTTGGAAGAATAAGCTCCTGCTAAGCCCTTATCAGCACTTAAAATCAAGTAAGCTACACGATTGACTTCTCTGACCTCTAATAGCGGATGAGAAACATCACTCGCATGATTAGCTACACTTGCCAAAACCTCTCTAACCTTTTCGGTATAAGGGCGGCTAGCGGCAGCTTTTTCTTGTGCTCGACGCAATCTGGCGGCAGCTACCATTTTCATGGCTTTCGTGATTTGTTCAATACTTTTTACGCTTTTTATACGGCGGCGTATATCCTGTGCATTAGGCATTTACATCACCTCGCCGTTTTATCATCTGAGACAAATGTTTCTTTAAATTCTTTAATTGCCTGTTTTAATGCTTCCTCAGTTTCTTTGGACAAAGCCTTGGTCTCTTTAATGGCCTGTCCAATGGTTGGATGATTGGCTCTTAAAAACTTAAGGAAATCGCGTTCAAATGCGGCAACATCACCTAAAGGAATATTGTCAAGATAGCCATTAATGGCCGTATAAATAACAACAACCTGCTCATCTACACCTACTGGAGAATATTGAGGCTGTTTTAAAACTTCCATAGTACGTTGCCCACGATCTAACGAAGCCTTAGTAGCTTTATCAAGATCAGAACCAAATTGAGCAAAAGCTGCTAATTCTCGATACTGAGCCAAATCAAGACGAAGCCTTCCAGCAACTTGCTTCATCGCTTTAATCTGAGCGGAGCCACCTACCCGTGATACGGACAACCCTGCGTTAATCGCTGGACGAATACCAGAGTAGAACATTTCACTTTCTAGGAAGATCTGACCATCTGTTATGGAAATAACATTGGTCGGAATATAAGCAGATACGTCGCCTGCCAAGGTCTCGATGATTGGCAATGCAGTAATCGAACCGCCGCCCAATTCTTTGGACAACTTCGCAGCTCGCTCTAACAGACGAGAATGTAGATAAAATACATCCCCTGGATATGCCTCACGACCCGGTGGACGACGAAGCAGTAGGGACATAGCACGGTAAGCTACTGCATGTTTTGATAAATCATCATATACACAAAGTACATGACCACCTTTATACATAAAGTATTCACCCATTGCTACACCAGCATAAGGAGCAATGTATTGCAGTGGTGCACTATCCGACGCAGAAGCAACGACAACTATGGAATAAGCCATTGCACCACTTTCTTCTAAAGTATGTACTACACGGGCCACTGTAGATGCCTTTTGCCCAATAGCCACATAAACGCAAATTACATCTTGCCCTTTTTGGTTCAATATTGTATCAATGGCAATAGCAGTTTTGCCTGTACCACGGTCACCGATAATTAGTTCCCGCTGTCCACGGCCAATTGGCACCATAGAATCGATTGCTTTGATACCTGTCTGCAGCGGTTCCTTAACGGATTGACGAGCTGCAATACCTGGTGCAAGAAACTCAACAGGACGAAACTCTGTTGTTTTGATCGGTCCTTTCCCATCAATCGGTTGCCCTAGGGCATTGACAACTCTGCCAACCATAGCTTCGCCAACAGGCACCTGCATAATGCGGCCTGTACGGCGTACTGTGTCGCCCTCTTTTATTACCGTTTCTCCACCAAGGAGCACGGCACCAACATTGTCTTCTTCCAAATTTAAGACCATACCAAATATCTCATTGGGGAATTCAAGTAATTCGCCGGCCATGGCTTTTTCAAGACCATGAATACGGGCAATTCCATCTCCCACCTCGATAACAGTACCAACATCATCTACATTGAGGTCTACCTGATAGTTTTCTATCTGCTGTTTAATAATCGCAGTTATTTCTTCTGGCCTTATTTTCATATTCAGTCTGTCACCCCAATCCCCGTCACTTCGTTATTCAAAAGTGCATTTTTCAATGTTGCTAACTGGCGAACAATACTACCATCAATTAATTTATCGCCAATTTTAACAATCATCCCACCGATAATACTTGTATCAATACGTTTGGTTATCACAACTTTTTTACCAGTTACAGCACCCAATTTGTTCACAAGAGCATTCTCTTGGCTTTCCCCTAAAGGCATAGCCGTAATGACTTCTGCCTCTAGAATATTACGTGCTTCATTTGCCATTTTTATATATTCTCGAATGATCTCTGGCAACACGGTTTCACGTCTTTTGTCTACTAATAATAATAAAAACTTAAGAACAAAATCAGTTAAATCTTGTTCAAAAACCTTCCGAATGGTTTCTTGTTTGGCCTTAGCTAATACTTGAGGATGATACATTAGGATAGACAAATCATGATAAGAAGCAATGGTACTCTCCACCAAACGTAGTTCTTGCTCTACTACATTTAGCATGTCCTTCTCAGCTGCTAACTCATAGATGGCCTGGGCATACTTTACTGCTAACTGATTGGCTAGCATGGCAAGCCACCTATCTTCTTATCATCAAGTTTATCAATGAAATCAGCCACGATGGCAGCATTAGCTTCGCTATCCATTTTTTCTTTCATAATCTTCGTAGCCGCGGCCATTGATAAAGCAACAACTTCACCTTTTAGCTGAGCTAATGCCAATTCCCGTTCACGAGCAACTTCTTCTTGCACACTTTTCAGTATACGAGCACTTTCTGCACGTGCCGCTTTTAAAATCTCTTCCTTATTCTCTTCTGCCAATTTCTCGGCTTTCTCTACTATTGCCTGCGCCTGTGCACGAACTTCTACCAACTGTTGTTTATATTCTAACTTCAGTTGCTCTGCTTCGCGCCTCTCCCGTTCTGCTGAATCTATACTGTCGGCAATTTTTTGCTGACGATCTTCTAGGCCTTGCATCAAGGGCTTATAAGCAAATTTAGCAAGAATAGCAACTAAAATAAGAAAGTTTACAATTTGTGCTAATAGCGTCCCATTTAATTCAACCAATGAAAGCACCTCCTTATCAAACGGTATCAGGAGACACTGGCATCATTTCCATGCCAGTAACCTTATATTTTTTAAACCTTACTTTAAAAAAGGGTTTGCAAATACTAATACAATCGCAATAACAGCAGCGATAATAGGAATAGATTCGATCAAGCCTACGGAAATCAGCATATTTACTAAAATAGTACCTTTAGCTTCAGGCTGTCTAGCCATTCCCTCAATTGCTTTTGCTGTTACAGCACCATCACCGATACCAGCACCAATAGCAGCTAAACCAATAGCTAATCCTGCCCCTAATACTGAGGCAGCAACGATAATTGCATGTTCCATTATAAAATCCTCCTTAAAACATTTTTGATTTACTTACCATTTCAACTATTTCTTACCATTCTAATTACATGTGTTTAGTCTAAGGCTAATGATGGTCATCTTGCAGTGAGTTTGATAAATAGGATATTGACAGCATGGTAAAGATAAATGCTTGTACAATGCCAACAAAAACACTGAAAGCCAGCCATAATGTAGGCACAACATAAGGTACCAGCATACCCAGAACTAGTAACAGAATTTCACCAGCCAAAATGTTACCGAATAAACGGAAAGATAACGTAATAGGCTTTGCTACTTCTTCAATGATATTAATAATGACAAACGGTACATAGGGTTCAAAGAAATGTTTTACATACCGTATAAGCCCTTTGTTTTTAACGCCCAGAACATGTACGATGATCACAATCATTAACGCTAGTCCTAGAGTTGTATTAATATCATTGGTTGGTGACGTGAAGCCGGGTATCAATCCTAATTCGTTACCCACTGCTAAAAATAAAAACAGTGTGATAATCAGCGGTGCCATCTTTTTACCTTTTGCTCCCATGTTTGCTTCCACTTGTTCAAGTAACGCAACAACCGCCATTTCCAGGAAATTCTGCCAGCCCCTTGGCCGTAATTCAATACGTCTTGTTGCTACCACTGCCAGTAAAATGACAATTGCCATCGTAATCCAAGTCATTGTCAGCGTATCCAAATTAAAGGTCAAACCTGCAAAATGGGCTAACTTATGACTTCCGATTTCATGTCCTCCACCGTGTTCCATACCCTCCCCCCTTCCTTTTTGCTAGTAAAGGTTCTTTCAAAATCCCCATCGCTTTTTGCGTCTAGATCATTTTTAAGAACCTCTAGTTAAGTTGCGTATAATTTATACGCCCCATTATGCTAAAACACCTGAAACAGGTATCTGTGCAACCTTATATAATATGGAAAAAACTTTTTCCTACAATAACAACTCCATTTAAAAACATGACAATTTGAAGTGTAAATAATCCAAAAACCGCTGACCAAAAATCAAGAACAGGTATCTTTAAAGACATAAACAACATAATTACAATAAAACTCAGACGAAGAATCCATCCAACTCGCATATATAGCAGTGCTTTATGTATAGGCATATCGGCACTTTTACTTACCCGATAGCACATTAACAAAAAATAAACCCCGCTGGTAAAAAGTCCAATTATAAACCCTGGTATCCTCCAGGCAGATCCAGTGAAATAGGCACCTACTGAGATAAAAAAACCCCATGCTAAGATCTGCAGTAATGTTCGCCGTATTTGTATAATATATTCTTGCATATCTCTGGTAGAAAGTGGTTTACTCCCTACTTACCTCCCACTAACCGCTTATACATCGACCACATTCCTGCTATCATACCTAGTATTATACCCACTATCGTCGCCCAAGGACTACTATCTAAGTATTTATCTACCAATTTACCTAATAGAACACCTGCCGCTACAGAAGACACCATATAAAAACCAATCGTTGCAGCCGTGTTAATCCCGCTAAACAACTCATTTTTATCCTTCTTCTGCATGGCAATCTCCTCACAATAAGGCGTTCCTTCAAAACTAGACATACACTATTCTTACTGTTTCCTACATAAATATTCCCATTTTAATAAGTTTATATTACTTTTTCGACAAATACCAATAAAATCCTGCTAAATACGTTTTATATTGAAGAGAACATTAATACCTTTATACCTTCTTTAATTACTTTTTATACAGGTAACCATTTATTTCACCTGACAATTTCCGAATTGATCAGGTTTTACCTGGGAAAACCCATACTTCCAAAGAATGTTTTCTACAATACGACGAGATGCTTGTCCATCACCATAGGGATTACAAGCATTTGCCATTCGCTCATATTCCACATGATCCGCCAGCAGGAGACGAGTCTCTTGATAAACTCGTTCTTTGTCTGTACCAATTAGTTTTACAGTGCCTGCCTCAATAGCCTCGGGTCGTTCTGTATTATCTCGTAGTACTAGTACCGGTTTTCCTAACGCTGGTGCCTCTTCTTGCACACCGCCTGAGTCAGTGAGAACAAAATGGGAACGGGCTAATAAATTAGCAAAAGGCTGATACTCTAATGGGTCAATTAGTTTAACTCGTTCTATGTCACCTAATTCACTGTTTACCACTTCTCGGACAAGAGGATTTTTATGTACAGGAAAAACGACTACTACATCCTCAAATTCCGTAACAATCTGCCTAAGGGCTTGGTAAACATGTCGCATAGGTTCACCTAAATTTTCTCTGCGATGCGTCGTAACTAGAACAACTCGTTTATTTATATAGTCAATCCCGTCTAGCATTTCATCTGCAAACTTGTACTCTTTATTTACAGTAGTTAGTAAGGCATCTATCACGGTGTTACCTGTAACGAAAGTAGCTTCTTCTGCTACAGCTTCTTTTAGCAAATTGGCCTTTGCTGTCTTAGTCGGCGAAAAATGCATATCCGTTAGGGATCCAGTCAATTTTCGATTCATTTCTTCTGGAAACGGAGAATATTTATTTTGGGTTCTAAGACCTGCTTCAACATGTCCCACCGCCGTCTGATGATAATAAGCAGCCAAAGCTCCTGCAAAAGTAGTCGTTGTATCCCCATGTACCAATACAATATCAGGTTTTTCTTTACCAATGACTTCATTCAAACCTTGCATCGCTCGAGCTGTAATATCAAATAATGTTTGCCCTTGGGACATAATATCCAAATCATAGTCAGGAACAATCTGAAATAGCTGCAGTACCTGATCAAGCATTTCTCTATGTTGCGCTGTAACAGCTACAATCGGCTGAATCTGTTCAGGATGCTTATTGAGTTCTAAAATAACTGGAGCCATTTTAATTGCTTCTGGCCTTGTTCCAAACACTGTCATAACTTTAATACGTGACATTATATACTCCCCTTTAAATCTGTTTTGGAAAACCTTGGAGGGACATTCTATTAAGAAAAGACTTGGCTTATGCCAAGGCTTCAGACGCAGGCAGAAGCCTTAGTCGTTCTTACTTGGAATCAAGGAAGTGTTATACTTTCTGATTCCGTAACAAAAATAGGCAGGCATAATGCCCGCCCACTTGTGTGACTTAATGACTTTCAATCGATTTCGTTGCCTTTAATACCCCTATTTTCCTTGCGCCAATAAAGGCAACACCAAGCAAAGCAATTACAATAAAGGCTCCTAACGATTTGTTCACCTCAGTCAAGGCAATTGCACTCAGACCTAAACAACCGCTTATGACATACATCAATAATACTGCTTGTTTCTGGGTTAGCCCCATTTCCAATAAACGGTGATGCAAATGACCTTTATCTGGTTTAAAAATAGGACGTCCGCTCATATAACGACGAATAATCGCAAAAGCAGTATCTAAAATTGGCAATCCTAACGCTACGATAGGTACAATCAGGGCAATAGTAGCTGCACTCTTCACTGCACCAAGAATGGATATCGCCGCTAGCATATATCCCAAAAACATACTGCCTGTGTCACCCATAAAAATCTTGGCAGGATTAAAATTATGCTGCAAAAATCCTAAAGCACTACCAGCTAAAGCAGCTGTTAACACAGCCACTGTCCAAAAGTTTTGCTGCAATGCAACTAACAATATAGTGACTGAAGCAATGGTAGATACTCCAGCAGCCAATCCATCCAAACCATCAATCAAATTCACTGTATTTGTCAAACCAACCACCCATAAGATAGTGAGAGGAATCGACAAATATTCTACATACAACATATCCCCAAAAGGATTGGTTAACCATTCGATACGAATGTCGAACATAACCAGTACAGAAGCCGCGACGATTTGCCCTAATAATTTGACTCTGGCAGGTAATGGCTTTAAATCATCAATAATACCTACAATTAGAATTACCGTACCACCAACTAACAAACCCAACACTTCACGACTCACATACATACTTGCTAGAACAGCCAATACAAAGGCTGCATAAATAGCTAAGCCCCCCATTCTCGGAATAGGCCTGGTATGCACTTTACGAGCATCCGGAGCATCTAAGGCTCCTACTTTTATTGCTAAATCTTTTACCCGCGGTGTTACAAAGTAAGCAACCGCTAAGGCAACGGTAAACGCCACAATATATGTCTGCATTATTAAGCACCTCATTTCTACACAACAATCCCATTTTACATCACGTCAATACCCTTGTCAAACGGATTCTATTAGGGTAAATCCTCATTATTACTAGTATATTGAGCCCTATGCTCTTATATGGAATGCATTAAAGAAATTGCAAAATCATTGTCGATACGCTAGGAGTGGTCTTAGACATATCCTTTCATTATTTGCATCTATACTATTTAATATAACCTATTTATTAGGGGCAGTCTATACAATAACCCTTGCGTTTCAGTTTTTCAATATGAGCTTTTCTTAGTTCTTGTATATTAACATGATACTTTTGTGCCAAAATATACATCATAGTAAAACAACATTGGGCTACATCTAATAATTCGTAAGCACATCCTAGCAAAGCCGCTTCTGTTGTTAAGTCAGCTTCTTCTCCTGATGCCCCTGCCCTTTTTCCTAAATACTGAGTTAACTCACCAATTTCTTCTTGAATCTTGCATACCGTTGTCAGCAAACTTACCTCTTCCAAGATAAGCTGAGGTAATTTTAAATATTTAAAATCACCAACCGTCGTGATGCTGTATTGAAGGCGATTATCAAATAAATACCCTTTTTGTTCTAACTTGCTCAGATGCTGATCAATTAAGGTATCTACCTCTATCCCATAAAATTCTTCCATTACAAATAGCATGGTTACACAAGTTTGCGCTACATCCAAGAGCTCGGCAGCCACTTCGGTAAGTAAAACTGTTCCTTGGTCACTAGCATCTTTTTCTTTCACTAGTGTATTCTCATAAGGTAAAAAGTGCAATACAGCTCTTGCGAGTTCACCAGCCTCCTCCATAATCTTAAGTAAGGTAGAGTCTAATGTTGGTGTAAGGTTATTTAATTTAGGTAGGTAAATTGGTTCAAGCATAATGTATTACGCTCCCTCTTTTGGCATATATACCACTTCTACTGCAGATAATGCAAACCAATCGGTGTGAGGAGTATAATCTCTAGCATACACGACCTTAGTAATGCCAGAAGTAATAATTAGTTTTTGGCACTCAGGACATGGCCTATCAGTGCAATAAAGAGTGGCGCCTCGCCGTTCATCTGGCGTACATTCCAAAAGGGCATTGGGTTCGGCATGTATACAGCGTACGCAATGCTCTCCTAGCATAGCACAACCATCATCTATACAATGAGGCAATCCCGCAGGACTCCCATTATAGCCTGTTCCTTTAATACGTTTGTCCTTCACAATGACTGCACCTACATGCCTTCTTAAGCAAGTACTACGTTCCGCTACTTGAAATGCAATATCTAAAAAATATAAGTCCCAATTTTTCCGCATAATTACCTCCGCTATTTCAATTCAACAGCAATCAAATATTACATTAATTATACTATATATGATAAGTGAACTAAAGGAAGAATACAACGGGGGAAAAATAAACCGCAGAGGCGCAGAGGACACAGAAAAAATTTATGAAAACAAAACCATTTTAAACACGAATATTTGAAGAATACTAAGGGAATTAAAACTTATATCGCCTCTGTGTTCTCTGCGGTTCAATTCCCTCTTCTTTTTCAATTTGCCAACATCTATAAATCGAATATTCTAATTATATCATAGGAAATATGGCATTTTTTTTGTAAATCCATGTACTTCTCATTAGTATATGTGGTATCCTAGAAAATACAGTATCTTTTTTATCCGATGACTAAACCGCCCTAAGACTCCCATCTTCTATAAGCGTGAGTTAGGAGCGGCTAAGTCCCTGGATAAGTGCGACTAAGATTCAGATGAATTAAAACTCCACCTGAATCAAGTCTTCTTTATCCTATTATTTTATCAAGGGGGACCATTTCTATGAAAGAACTTTTGGAATGCCTAGAAAGAGATCATACTCAATCGCCAGAGCAGCTAGCGGTTATGTTAAACAGGCCTGCACCGGAAATTGCCGCGCTTATAAAACAATTTCAAGATGAAAAAATAATCTTAAAATACCAAACCATTATCGACTGGGAAAAAGCAGGTGTTGATAATGTTACAGCTGTGATTGAAGTCAAAATTACTCCTCAGCGCGAGGTTGGTTTTGATGCCATCGCGGAACGTATCTGCCGTTATCCCGAGGTCCGAGGTTTATATTTGATGTCAGGAGGATATGATCTTTCTGTCACAATTGAAGGGGCTAGCTTAAGAGATGTCGCTGATTTTGTTTCTACTAAATTGTCGACTATTGATGGAGTCGTTAGCACCACAACCAATTTTATGTTAAAGAAATATAAATATGCTGGGGTTATCATTGATGACTCAGAAGAAGAGCACAGGTTGGTGGTATCACCATGAATTGGTCAGAGCGCATATCACCAACTGTAAATGCCATTCCCCCTTCTGGCATTCGGCGTTTCTTTGATATTGCCGCAGAAATGAAGGGCGTCATTTCTCTAGGTGTAGGCGAACCTGATTTTGTCACGCCCTGGCACATCCGGGAAAGCTGTATTTACGGATTGCATAAAGGTTATACTTCCTATACCTCTAATTATGGACTTCTTGAACTTCGCGAGGAAATCGTTAAATCTCTCTATAATGACTACCAAGTTACATACGACCCCAAGCAAGAAGTACTAGTGACAGTGGGAGTAAGCGAAGCATTAGATTTAGCTATGCGCGCTCTCCTTAGCCCTGGTGATGAAGTTTTGGTGCCTGAACCCTGTTATGTATCCTATAAATCCTGCGTCACACTAGCAGGCGGTGTTGCCGTTACAGTGCCTACCAATATTGATA
Source organism: Pelosinus sp. IPA-1 (assembly GCF_030269905.1). Classification (NCBI taxonomy): domain Bacteria; kingdom Bacillati; phylum Bacillota; class Negativicutes; order Selenomonadales; family Sporomusaceae; genus Pelosinus; species Pelosinus sp. IPA-1. The sequence continues at coordinate 116,896 of NZ_BSVC01000009.1, forward strand.
ACCAGTTTTGCATCACTGCAGACCAGTTAGAAGCTTACGTTACACCTCGCACGAAAGTGCTATTGATTGGTTATCCTAATAATCCTACTGGCGCTGTTATGACTAGAGAAGCATTAATGAGTATTGCAGCTTTTGCCCAAAAGCATGACCTTATCGTTATTTCTGATGAAATCTATGCTAAGCTCACTTACGACGGCACCCATACCTGTTTCTCAAGTCTACCAGATATGCGGGATCGCACCATAGTTTTAAACGGCTTTTCCAAGGCTTACGCTATGACCGGCTGGCGTATTGGTTATGCAGCCTCTAATGCTGCCTTTATCGGAGCTATGACTAAAATCCATCAGTATACGATGCTATGCACTCCCATCACAGCCCAAATCGCTGCAATTGAAGCTCTCAGAAGAGGGGAGTCACAGGTTACTCATATGGTTACAGAATACAATCAACGTCGCCGTCTTATTTTAGATGGGTTTCGCGAAATTGGACTAGAGTGTTTTGAGCCAAAAGGAGCTTTTTATGTTTTTCCTTCGATAAAATCAACCGGCCTAACTTCACTCGAGTTTGCGGAGCAGTTATTGATGTCTGAAAAAGTAGCCTTAGTACCAGGCAATGCCTTTGGCGATAGCGGCGAGGGATTTGTTCGTTGTTCTTATGCCACATCAACAAAAAATATTACAGAAGCCCTCCAGCGGATTGGACGGTTTGTAGCAAATCTAAAAAAATAACGAAACCGCAGAGACGCAGAGAACACAGAGGCAGGATATCTTTTATTATTAAAATTCCTCTCAGCGTCCTCTGCGCCTCTGTGGTTAATCACGTTTTCCAAACTCCATCCGAAAAGCATATTTCTTCTATATACAAAAATAGAGACCTGGTCATAATAATCGACTAGGTCTCTATTTTGTTAAATATCCATAAACGTATCTAAGGGTGAATTAGGTACTAACATGGGGGTTACTAAATGCTCTGTGAGAATCTTTACTACAATAAGTCTTGGACTGTTACTTTCTAGGGCATCAGCAAAGGCCTCAGTAAACTCTTCTTGCGTCGTAGCTAAAGCCCCTTCAACGCCAAAGGATTTCGCAAAACAGACAAAATCCATCTGCACTGTTTGCAGTGAAGCAGAATATCTTTCTTTGTAAAACAACTCCTGCAATTGACGGACCATTCCCAATGAGCTGTTATCAACAACAATGGTAATCAACGGCAGATTCTGCGTCCTAACCGTAAATAACTCACAGCCAGTCATCTTAATGCCGCCATCCCCTACAATGGTAATCACTCTCTTATCAGGAACAGCTAACTGTGCCCCAATAGCAGAAGGTAAACCAAAGCCCATTGTTCCTAAACCACCAGACGTAATCCAAGAACGAGGTGACTCTATATTTAAATTTTGAGCAGCCCACATTTGGTGCTGTCCTACATCCGTGGCAAAGATAAAGGGCTTACCAGCTGTAACCTCAGATACATGCCTAAGCATCCAAGGTGCAGTCAATATATCTTTACCATAATCAACCTTGAATTTTTCTTTCCATGCCTCAATCTTATCCCACCAAATAAGCCCATCAACAGGTTTAATACGTTGATGCAAGATTTCTACTAATTGTTTTACATCTCCCGCTAAGGCAATATGGGTGATAACATTCTTATCTAATTCGGCTGGGTCTACGTCAATGTGAATGACTGTTTTCCCCTCTGCATATTTAAACTTATTCCCTGTTACTCGGTCGTTAAATCGGCTGCCAATGGCAATGACAACATCAGCACCATGGACAACATGATTGGCAACCTTGCCACCGTGCATCCCCGTTAATCCTAAAAACAAAGGATGTTTCGATGGAAATACACCTAATCCCATCAGAGTGCTCACCACAGGCGTCCCGATTTTTTCAGCCAAACCAATAACCTGTTCGTATGCACCAGAAGAAACCACGCCGCCACCAACAATCATCACTGGCTGCTTCGCTCTTGTGATAGCATCAATTGCTTTCTCAATAGTTCTACTACCAAATTCGGATAGTTCCCATTGTGGTTTTGCTTTCTTTTCCTTTTTGCCAGGAGAAAAAATAAATTTAGCTGCTTGAATATCACTTGGTATGTCAATTAAAACGGGCCCTGGACGTCCGGAACAAGCAATTCGAAATGCAAAGCGTATGACTTCTGGTAATAAGGTTACATCTTTGACGAGAAAATTATGCTTTGTTACGGACATGGTAATACCCGTTGTATCCACTTCCTGAAAGGCATCATTACCAATAAGATCCGTAGAGACCTGCCCCGTAATAACCACCAAAGGCACAGAATCCAAGTAAGCATTAGCCAGCCCAGTTACCAAATTTGTTGCCCCCGGTCCACTAGTGGCAATACAGACTCCGACCCTTCCACTAGCACGGGCATACCCATCAGCTGCATGTATCGCACCCTGTTCATGCGCCGTGAGGATATGACGTATTGAGCCACCATAAATGGCATCGTACAAAGGTAAAATACGTCCTCCTGGATAGCCAAAGACCGTATCAATCCCCTGTTCTAACAAACACTCCACAATCGCCTGCGCACCAGATATCTCCATACAAGTCACCTCCCTACATCGAGATATTACCTAAAGTTTTCCTTCAATCAGTCCAGCCATTTCCTCTGTTGTCACCTTTGTCGATCCATGTTTATACAGATCAGCGGTACGATATCCTTCTACCAAAACCTGTTCTACTGCCTGTTCAATTTGATTGGCTGCTTGTTCAGCGCCTAAGGAATAACGAAGAAGCATAGCAGCAGACAAGATAGTACCTACTGGATTGGCTAGGCCTAGGCCTGCAATATCTGGTGCTGATCCATGTATTGGCTCATAAAGTCCCGTACCATCACCAATACTTGCTGATGGCAGCATACCAATCGACCCTGTCAACACTGCAGCTTCATCACTTAAAATGTCACCAAATAAGTTATTGGTTACAATTACATCAAACTGTTTTGGTGCCAAAATCAACTGCATTGCACAGTTATCCACGTATAAATGGCTCAAGCTAACATCCGCAAATGTTTTAGCCGTCTCATTTGCTACCTTCCTCCATAATCTTGAAGAAGCTAACACATTGGCTTTATCTACAGACACCACTTGATTACGACGAAGTTTAGCAGCTTGACAAGCCAATGTGACAATGCGGCGAACCTCAGGGGCACTATAGATTTCAAGATCAGAAGCTTGCTCAACACCATTCACCATTGCAGCTTCATTTTTCGCCCCATAATAAATACCACCATTTAATTCACGTACCAGTAAAATGTCTACACCAGAAATAGCTGCGGCTTTTAACGGCGAGAACTCGATTAAAGCCTCTGATACTTTAATCGGGCGCAAATTAGCATAAAGGCCTAATTCTTTGCGCAATCCTAAAATTGCCTTTTCTGCCCGTATTTCAGGAGGAACACTATCCCACTTTGGACCACCTACAGCCCCTAAAAGAACAGCATCTGCATTTTTAGCTGCTTTAATTGTGCTATCCGGTAAAGGTACACCATACGCATCAATCGCTGCACCACCCGCTAAATGTTTTTCAAAGGTTAGCGTTATATTACTTTTACTTGCTATCTTATTTAATATACGGACAGCTGCCGATGTTATTTCTTCTCCGATGCCATCACCCGGAATGACAACAATATTTTTTTCACTCATAATTATTTACTCCCAACCACCTGCTGCGCCTGAGGATAACCGCATACAGTTAAACGTTTATTAATAGCGTTAATGTAGGCTCTTGCACTAGCCTCGATAACATCTGTACTTAAGCCCCGCCCATTGAAGACAGAACCGTTATATTCTATCCATACCGTGGCTTCCCCTAAGGCATCTTCACCTGCAGTAATGGCCTTTAACTGATAATCCTTCAAACCTACAGCAAACCCAGCAGCTTGTTCTATGGCTTTAAAGATGGCATCTACCGGTCCATCCCCACAGCTTGCTTTTTCTGTAAGACCATTACTGGTCTCTAAGCGTACAGACGCAGTTGCCACATTATCACTGCCGCCGCTTACTACCTGATGAGATACTAAACGATACCAAGCTGGCTGCATAGACGGTTTATCAATAATTAAGGCGGCGATATCCTGATCAAAAACCACTTTCTTCTTATCTGCTAAGTCTTTAAACTTGGCAAATAACACATTAATGGTTTCACTATCAAAATTATAATCCATCTGTTTTAGACGTTCTTCAAAAGCATGCCGGCCAGAATGTTTTCCTAGGACAATGGCGTTGCGACTCATACCGATAACTTCAGGAGAAATAATCTCATAGGTCAAAGCATTGCTCATAACACCGTGTTGATGAATGCCTGATTCATGAGCAAAAGCATTGTCTCCTACCACAGCTTTATTGATCTGTACATCCACGCCAGTCAACGCGCTGACTTGGGTAGAAGCACGATAAATTTGCTTAGTATCAATCCCTGTCGTTACCTTGTAATAATCACGACGGGTATAAAATGCCATGACCAATTCTTCTAAAGCCGCATTACCTGCCCGTTCCCCTAAACCATTGATGGTACATTCCACTTGACTTGCCCCAGCCTGCACTGCTGCTAAGGAATTAGCTACAGCTAATCCCAAGTCATTATGGCAATGAACACTGATATCTACTTTATCAATACCAGGCACATTTTCTCTTAAATAACGAATTAAAGCTCCATATTCATCAGGGGTCGTATAACCAACTGTGTCAGGCACATTAATGACAGTAGCACCTGCAGCAATTGCCTTCCCATATACCTGACAAAGGAATTGCCAGTCCGACCGAGAAGCATCCTCTGCGGAAAATTCGATGTCTTCCATAAATTGCTTGGCATAACGCACAGACTCTTCTGTCATCTCCAGCACCTTATCTCTAGACATCTTTAACTTATATTCCATATGAATATCACTGGTAGCAATAAAAGTATGAATTCGCGGCCGCTCTGCTTTTGCTAAAGACTGCACCACAGCATCGATATCTTTTTTATTCGCCCTCGCCAAACCGGCTATCACAGGCCCCCTAATCATCTCTGCTATTTTACTAACCCCTTTAAAGTCACCTGGGGAGGCAATTGGAAACCCAGCTTCAATGATATCCACTTTTAGCTTAACCAAACTTTGGGCAATTTCCAGCTTTTCATGCATATCCAAACATACGCCAGGCGTCTGCTCACCGTCACGTAGTGTGGTATCAAAAATTTTAATATTTCGTTCCATACCAACACCTCTATCTTGCAATTATTTTTTCAACCAACTCATCATGCCACGCAATTCTTTACCTACTGTTTCAATTTGATGTTCTGCTTCTCTGCGTCTTGTAGCGGTAAATTCCGGACGATTCGCTTGATTTTCCAAAATCCAATTTTTTGCAAATACTCCAGTTTGTATTTCCTTCAGAACTTTTTTCATCTCTAATTTGGTTGCATCGGTTACAATTCGGTTGCCAATCATATAATCGCCATACTCAGCAGTATCACTGATTGAATAACGCATTGCTGCCATACCGCCTTCGTACATTAAGTCTACAATCAGTTTCAGTTCATGCAAACATTCAAAATAAGCAACTTCAGGCTGATAACCAGCTTCCACTAAGGTTTCAAAACCCGCTTTTACGAGTGCAGTAGCACCGCCGCACAGAACAGCTTGCTCGCCAAATAGATCTGTTTCTGTTTCTTCTTGGAAGCTAGTTGTTAATACGCCCGCTCTTGTTCCGCCAACACCCCATGCATAAGCTAAAGATAAGGCTTCAGCTTGACCAGAGGCATCTTGGTATACAGCTTTCAAGCAAGGTACTCCAGCACCTTCTTGGAATACACGACGTACCAAATGACCAGGTCCCTTTGGTGCTACCATAAATACATCCACATCTGCTGGTGGTTTAATTTGATTAAAGTGAATATTAAAACCATGAGCAAAGGCTAAAGCAGCACCCGATTTCAAATTAGGGGCAATCTCTTCCTTATAGATCTTAGCTTGTTTCTCATCAGGAACTAGAATCATAACTACATCCGCAGCAGCTACAGCTCCAGCCACTTCCTTAACTTCTAAACCATCTTTTTGTGCTTTTTCCCAAGACTTACTTCCTTTGTATAAACCAACAATTACTTTAACGCCATTATCATGTAAATTCAAAGCGTGGGCATGCCCTTGGCTGCCATAGCCTATAATAGCTACCGTCTTGTTTGCAATTAATTCTACTACCGCATCTTTGTCATAATACATTTTACTCATCTTCATCATCTCTCCTAAATTTTAATATTATCCTATTTATTTTAAAAACTGCCTCTTCAGTTGCCTATGAGAGGTGGTCTTTACCGCTTTTTAACATTTTTTCGATTACAATTCCGCTGGAGATGTATCAAACAACTCGCTAACTTCACATTTTTCCTTTTCGTAAATACTACAGTCTCCCCGTTGCAAGCCAACAACACCTGCGCGAATCATTTCTATGATTCCGTAAGGCGATAAGGCCGCAATTAGAGCATCCGCATTGGTTTTGCCGCTAGTAATTTCTACAATTAAAGATTGTTCAGATATATCTACGACTTTAGCCCCAAAGGATTCGGCTAACTGCAAGACTTCTAAATTCTTTTCTTTACCTGCTCGCACCTTTATCATAGCCATGTCTCGTACTACCGCGATATTTACTGGTAAAATTTCTACAGCACGTACTTCTACTAACTTTTCTAACTGCTTAACTACCTGCTTAACGATAGCATCGCTACCCTGCATAACAGCAGTAATTCGGGAATATTCCGGTACGTGAGTAGTGCCTACTGCTAAACTTTCAATATTAAATCCACGACGTGAAAACATCCCTGCCACCCGCACCAGTACTCCAGATTGGTTCAATACTAAAATGGATATTGTATGATGCCCCACAACATTCACCTCCGCTTTTGACTATAGACATGGCGTCAATTTCAAACGCAAATCGTAGAACATTACCAATAAAAGTCTGTTTCTTGCTCTTTTTCCTTATGTTGACCTTCCTCGTATTCCCCAAGTAATTGCTGGGCTTCTGCCAACGCATCTACTTTTAGCACAATCCGAGCCCTCTCCGTGCCTACCACAGCAAATGCGTAAAAATATTCAATATTAATACCTGCATTGCTTAGTTTTTCGATTCGATCTAGCAAGCTGCCAGGGCTATCATCTAATACCATGGTTAATACGGGTGTTACTCTTAGAGCAAATTGGGCTTTTCGTAATACTTGTTCTACTTTCTCAGGTTGATTAACAATAAAACGTAAAATTCCAAAGTCTGCTGTTTCTGCCACAGACATAGCTCTAATATTAATGTTATTTTCATGTAAGGTTGCTAATACTTCTGCCAGTGTCCCTGTACGATTTTCTAGAAATACTGATAGTTGCTGAATAATCATACGCTACCTCTCCTTTTCGGATAGTCATAAAACTTACATGTTTTCTTAAATTTGGCGATTGTCAATTACCCTTTTGGCTTTGCCTTCACTTCGTTCTAACGTTTTAGCAGCTACTAAGCGTACCTTAGCTGCTATTTTTAAGACACTCGCTAACTCTGTCTGAATCTTTCGTTCCAACATTTCTAAACGGCGCACTTCATCAGAAAACATAGCTTCCGAAATTTCCACCATGACAGTCAATGTATCCAAATGCCCTTGGCGGTCAACAATCAATTGATAATGAGGTGAGGTTTCCCCTAAGCCAAGCAAAACACTCTCAATCTGAGATGGGAAAACATTGACTCCGCGAATAATCAGCATATCATCACTACGCCCCATTACTTTGCTCATCCGCACAAGCGTGCGTCCACAGCCACAGGGACTACGATCTAGTACTGTTAAATCCCGGGTCCGATAACGAATCATTGGCATGCCCTCTTTACTAATAGTAGTCAATACCAATTCGCCTTTTTGCCCGTCTGCCAGTATCTCTCCAGTCAAAGGATCAATAATTTCTGGATAAAAATGATCCTCATTAATATGAAGTCCCTGCTGCTCGGAACATTCACAGGCAACACCCGGCCCAATAATTTCACTCAATCCGTAAATATCCGTAGCCCTAATATTAAGACTTGCTTCAATTTGATTTCGCATTTTATCTGACCACGGCTCAGCCCCTAATATCCCAACCTTTAGCGCTGTACTTTTTGGATCAATTCCCATCTCATTCATAGTTTCTGCTAGGTGAAGGGCATAGGAAGGAGTGCAAGCCAATGCGGTTGTGCCAAAATCTTTCATTAGAGATATCTGCCTAGCCGTATTTCCACTTGATACAGGAATGACAGAAGCTCCCACTAATTCTGCTCCATAATGTAAACCCAAACCGCCCGTAAATAAGCCATATCCATAAGAGATTTGCACAAAAGATTGCTTACTAACACCTGCTGCTGTTAATGACCTAGCCATAACCTCTGACCACATGCCCAAATCTCTTTTTGTATAACCAACGACTGTAGCTTTACCTGTCGTACCACTAGAGGCGTGAATACGAACAATTTCACTAGGTGGTACCGCGAATAATCCATAAGGATAATTATCTCGCATATCCTGTTTCGTCATAAACGGCAACTTGCTAATATCCGCTAGTGTTGCTATATCTTGAGGCAATAAGCCTTCTTGCTGCATAAGAGCACGATAAAACGGCACTTTTTGATACATATGTTCTACCACATCGCGTAATCTTTTGGCCTGTAATTGTTGCATTTGCTCATGTTCCATGGTTTCAATGGTCTTATTCCAATACATACAAGTCCTCCTTTCGCAAACATTTTCATTTTTAAAGAATTGGATCACTGCAATGACCGCTACAGAAAAACAAAACTGTTTTTTGTAGCTACATGATGTAACATTTTAAGCCATTATACCAGTCATTGCAGAGAAAAAGCAAGAATATTTTACTGTTTTACGGTAAGAAAAATAATACAAAATACGATGATAGAGTTTCAATCCTTGTCTACATAGATAATATTGAGACAACGCATTTGAACCATAAGAACATAGAAGACTAGAGATAATGCAAAATTATTGAAACGCGAAGACGCAAAGAACACGATGCAATAAAAAAATCGACTCCGATGACTCGGAATCGATTTTAACTAGTGCTCTGTATGTATTTTTTATCCGATGACTAAACCGCTCTAAGACTCCCATCTTTTATAAGTGGGAGTTAAGAGCGGCTAAGTCCCTGGATAAGAAGGACTAAGATTCAGATAGCGTTAAAACTCCATCTGAATCAAGTCTTCTTTATGCGTACAATGGGTATTTCTTGCACAGATCAGCAATCATGTTGGCAGCCTTAGCTTTCACTGCATCATCAGCCGAATTCTTCAGTACCATGGCAATAATTTCAGCTACAAGATCCATATCTGCTTCTTTCATCCCACGAGAAGTAATCGCTGCTGTACCAATACGAATGCCGCTGGTAATAAAAGGGCTAGTAGGATCATAAGGAATCGCGTTTTTATTAACAGTAACACCTACCGCATCTAGCACCTTCTCTGCATCTTTGCCTGTCATATTCTGTGGACGCAAATCAACCAGCAACAAGTGATTATCAGTACCGCCAGAAACCAAAGTGAACCCAGCCTTTGACAAACCTGCTGCTAAAGCTGCTGCATTTTTCACAATTTGCTGCTGGTACATTTTAAACTCATCTGTTAATGCCTCTTTGAAAGAAACCGCTTTCGCAGCAATAACATGCATTAATGGCCCACCTTGCATGCCAGGAAATACGGATTTATCAACTTTTGCTGCTAACTCTGCTTTGCACATAATTACGCCGCCACGTGGTCCGCGCAAAGTTTTATGCGTTGTTGTTGTTACAATATCAGCATGCCCGATAGGACTAGGATGCAGCCCTGCCGCTACTAAACCAGCAATATGAGCCATATCTACCATAAATAAGGCTCCTACTTCGCGAGCAATTTGACCCATGCGTTCAAAATCAATAATTCGAGAATAAGCACTTGCACCTGCAACAATCATTTTTGGGCGATGTTTAGCAGCTAGCTCGGCAACTTCATCATAATTAATACGATGGGTTACCTCATCTACACCATAGGGTACAATATTAAAGCATTTACCTGAGATATTAACAGGGCTACCGTGAGTCAAATGTCCGCCATGGGCTAAATTCATTCCCAAGATCGTATCACCCGGCTGTAAAAAAGCAAAATATACTGCCGTATTTGCTTGGGCACCAGAATGAGGCTGTACATTGGCATGTTCTGCACCAAAAAGTTGTTTCACCCTATCAATCGCTAGCTGTTCTACAACATCTACATGTTCACAACCACCATAGTAACGTTTTCCTGGATAGCCTTCCGCATATTTATTTGTTAGCACGGATCCTTGGGCTTCCATAACCGCCTTACTTACAAAATTCTCAGAAGCAATTAGCTCCAACTTATTTTGCTGCCGATGCAATTCTAAATCAATGGCTTTTGCAATTTCCGGATCAAAACTTGATAGCATACTCATGTTTATTCCCCCATATTTATAATTACTCATAAAGAAGACGTGATTCAGATGAGGTTTTAACTCCATCTAAATCTTAGCCGTTCTTAACTCCCACCTATATCTGGGAGTCTTAGAGCGGTTTGGTCATCGGATAAACAGCCCGTGAACCGCCAATTAACTTAGGGCGAGTTCGAGCTGCCGTAACAAACGCATGTCCAATATGTTTCCGGGATAACCGCACAGGTATGGCTACGGCTTTTAAATGCATACCGATTAAGGTACTCCCAATATCAATCCCCGCATGGGCCTTAATATTTTCTACTACAACAGGGTTTTCAAAAACCCTCATCGCCTCAGATGCCAAGGCTCCGCCCGCCTTTGGAACTGGGATTACCATGACAGGTTCTAAACCATAGCGTTCACTGGCTTCTGCTGTTATTACTAGTCCGCGATTTAAATGCTCACAGCACTGTATTGCAAGACACACTCCAAAGGGAGCACACGCCTCCAATAAGCCGCCTAAAATAGCCTTAGCTACTTCGGAAGAGCCAGAAGAACCGATTCTTTCACCAATTACTTCACTTGTACTACAACCTACTACTAGAATTTGCCCTGGAGCGAGTTTTGCGATTTCTAACAATTCAGTAGCAGCCTCTATCGTCTGTGTTCTAGTTGCATCTAGTTCAATCACTGTACTAACCTCCACCAGATCATCTTTAACCTTCTAATGCAGAGATTTTTTCAACTCGCTTCGCGTGGCGACCACCAAGAAATTCCGTATTAAGCCAAGTAGAAACAATCATACGAGCCAAACCTGGACCAATGACTCTTTCCCCCATAGTTAAAACATTGGTATCATTGTGCTCTCTCGTCATTTGGGCTGAAAATACATCGTGACAAAGAGCAGCTCGAATGCCTTTTACTTTATTGGCAGCAATATTTATACCAATACCGGTACCACAAATCAAAATGCCTCTCGTATACTCGCCACTAACTACAACATCACAAACTTTTTTTGCGATATCTGGATAATCAACTGCCTCTGCAGAATAAGTCCCGAAATCTTGAAACTCGATGTTTGCTTCTGTCAGCAAACTCTTAATCTCTTCTTTCAACCGAAAGCCGCCATGGTCACTACCTATCGCTACTAACATTATAAACCTCCAACCTCTTTACAATAAGGTAGCGTGTATAAAACACGCTCTATTCGTCATTTTTCTCTATGCAATCCTTTTTTCCTGCAAGGGTCACTATTTTCTTCCAAGACTTTTCTAGATTTTTTTCTATTTGCTCTGCACACATCTCATAAACAGTAACATTCTCCCCATAAGGATCCATAATATCTCTATCCTCTCCGGCAAACTCTGCCAAGGTATAGACTTTATCTATCGCCTCAGGCATAATTTCAACCACCGCCGCCTTATGACTCGCTGTCATGGTTAAGAGTAAATCAGCAGATTGGATATCCCCAGGGAGAAGGCGATGAGAACGATGACTTAACATATTGATACCACGCCGCCCCATAGCCATTTGAGCTCCCATAGAGGCAGCGCCTTCACCCCATACAGCAACACCAGCAGATGACACAACAATTTGATCCGTTAAGTAATTTTTCTCTATTTTGTCTCTCAGCAATACTTCAGCCATAGGACTACGACAGGTATTGCCCGTGCAAACAATTAAAATTTGCAGCATATCAATCTTTCAACTGCCCTTCTCCATTTAATATTATATCTCATCCGTTACATTTTTATCATAGCACGGTCCACAGCACATGTAATCCTAACAAAATAAGAATCATTCCGCCTAGAAGCTCTACTCTGCCACCAATACATCGCCCCACCTTACGGCCCAAACCCAAGCCTATTAAGGCAATAGTAAAGATTACAATCCCTAAAATGACGCTTAATTTTAACAAATCTACATCCATCATACCCATGCTAAAACCGGCGGCAAATGCATCAATACTCACACTTGTTGCCAATACAATAAGAGAAAAACCTTGCAAGGGGTGTACCTTATTTTTATTTGGAACAGTATCCTCCAGATTTTCCTTAATCATATATATGCCCAACCCAGTTAAAACCAATGCTCCTAAGATACTAGCCCAATTTTCCATTGCAATAAATGAATATTGGCTATGATATGTACCTACCCGCTCAACTATCGCTCCCAAGAAGTGCCCAATATAGTAACCTAGCAATATAAGTACAATGTGAAACAAAGCAAATACAACAGCTGCCCGGAAAACAATCTTACGCCGCATTCGATTCATACCGATAGGAACCGCCACTGAGAACAAATCTGTTCCCAATGCTGCACTTAGCACCAGGATCTCTAAACTACTCACCCAATCCCACCTCCACTTAGAGTATATATATGTGGAGTGCATGGGGGATATGTTATCCGTTCACGATACGATAACCACTTGCTTTGCGAAGACGATTCATAATCGCCAGTCCAAGCCCATCTTCTGGAATACCTTCGGTATAAATTATATCTACAGGATTATCATCGTAACTTCGCAATGCCTTATATAAATTGGCAGCAATTTCATCAATTCTCTTACGACTACCATAAACAAAAGCTACTACTTCTTTCGGTAGCCTAGCTGCTGTTTCTGTCGAAACCACAGCACCTACTTTTTTGCCTTCTGCCAGCGCTGTTTTTACTTCCAGTAGCAGAAGATCTGCCAAATGAGGGTAGGCACCTTCAAATAAAACCATAGGTGCATCTGGAGCGTAATGACTATATTTCATTCCAGGAGACTTAGGTGCAAGTTCAAAACTACCGGCAAGAGTTGGATCAATTTCCACTTCCCCTACTGTTGCCATTAGCATTTCTAAGGTAACCCCCCCCGGTCTTAACAAGGTTGGTACGGGCGTAGTACAATCCACAACAGTTGATTCTACACCAATTTGGCAATTACCAGCATCCACAACAGCATGTATCTTACCCTCAAGGTCATCTAATACAGCCTGGGCACTCGTTGGACTAGGTCGTCCTGAGGTGTTCGCACTAGGAGCTGCAATGGGCGTACCCGCCATAAAAATAAGCTGCCTAGCAACTATGGAGTCCGGCAAACGAATTGCTACCGTTTCTAGCCCCCCTGTAATAATATCAGGCACGATAGCTTTACGCCGCAAGACAACAGTTAGAGGCCCAGGCCAAAAAGCCTCCATTAATACTTTCGCATTTGTTGAAATATGCGTAGCCAATTGATCAACATCCTCACGATTGGCAATATGTAAAATCAAAGGATTATCAGAAGGCCTGCCCTTAGCTGAAAAAATTCCAGCTGCAGCTTTTTCGTCAAGTCCATTAGCCCCTAGTCCGTAGACAGTTTCCGTAGGAAAGGCCACTAGCTTGCCTTGTTTTAAAAGTTCTGCTGCCTTTGATAACACCGCCTTATCAGGATTTTCTTTATCCACAATAAAATATTCAGTATGCATAACTAAAAACCTACCTTTACAGTCCTTCTATCACCACAACCCGATCAATGCCGCCGTAGTCTTTTATAATTTCGCTTACTTTAAAATCCCCGTTTTTTTCTGCCATATCAGCAACAAGCTGAGCTTGCCCAATACCGACTTCCATTGCGATAAAGCCACCAGTTACTAAATGCTTTCTACCTTCTTTTATAATCCGGCGATAAAAATCTAGCCCATCTTGACCGCCATCTAAGGCTAAGTTAGGTTCTTGCCGCACTTCAGGGGTAAGCCCCCGAATATCTGCTTCAGGAATATAAGGAGGATTGGACAAAATAGCAGTAAACTGTTGTCCTTCTACAGGGGTAAACAAATCCCCCTGGCAAAACGTAAGTCTCTCATGCACTTGATGCTTCATTGCATTTCTTTTTGCTACATCGAGAGCCGCTGCTGATATATCAACGGTCGCACCACTTGCTGTAGGTAAGTTTGCGAGCATACTTACACAAATAGCTCCACTCCCTGTACCAATATCCAAAATATGAGGATTATCTAATGTAGAAAGACGTTTCAAAGCCGCTTCTACCAGTATTTCCGTATCTGGTCTAGGAATGAGGACATCGGGTGTGACCTCAAAATCTAAACCCATAAATTCTTTTATCCCAATAATATAAGCGACTGGTAAACGGGCAGCTCTCTTTTTAACAGCTACGCGAAAAGCTGCTAACTCCTTCTCTTCTAAGGGTTGATCAAAATGAACATATAAATAAAGTCGTTCTTTATCTAGAATATGGGAAAGCAGTACTTCCGCATCAAGGCGCGGATTTTCCACGCCTTTATCTAAGAAGTACTGCCTTGTCCAGTTTAAAATTGTCTGAATGGTCCAAATATCTTTCTTATTTTCCATATCATTCACCTTGCTGCATACGTTCACTTTGAGCTGTGGCAATCAAAGCATTAATCACTTCGTCAAGGTCGCCATTAAGAACAAAATCCAATTTATGCAATGTCAAACCAATCCGATGGTCTGTCACCCTTCCTTGAGGGAAATTATAGGTACGAATCCGTTCACTGCGATCCCCTGTACCTACCTGGCTTTTACGAGTTTCCGCCATTTCCGCGTTATGTTCTGCCTCCGCTTTCTCTAGCACCTTAGCTCTGAGTACACGCATTGCCTTATCCTTATTCTTAAGCTGAGACTTTTCATCTTGACACTGAACAACTATGCCTGTCGGTAAATGAACAATTCTAACCGCTGACTCTGTTTTATTGACATGCTGACCGCCGGCACCGCTGGCACAATAGGTATCAATTCGAAGATCGTTTTGATGAATTACTACATCTACTTCCTCAGCTTCAGGTAATACAGCCACTGTAACAGTAGAGGTATGAATACGTCCACTTGATTCTGTGGTGGGAACACGTTGTACACGGTGTACACCACTTTCATATTTCAATCGACTATAAGCACCATCCCCGTGAATTTCAAAGACCACTTCCTTAAAACCACCTAAATCCGGTGCATTGGCATCCAATATTTCGGTGCGCCAACCTTGATTCTCAGCATATCGAGTATACATACGAAATAAATCCCCAGCAAATAGGGCAGCTTCATCGCCACCAGCTCCGCCACGAATTTCAACAATTACACTTTTGTCATCATTAGGATCTTTAGGCAAGAGCAAAATACGCAATTCTTCATTCAGTACTTCATTTTTAGCTTTTAATTCTGCAAGTTCTGCTGACACCATCTGCCGAAAATCATTATCCAATTTATCATTAAGCATTTCAAGAGCATCTGCTATTCCTTGTTGTACCTCTTTATACTCGTGAAATTTTGCTACGATAGGTGTCATTTTAGAATGAGTCTTGGTAAGTTTTTGCCACTCTTCCATATTAGCCATAACTGAAGGGTCGCTAATTAAGTTTTCCAATTCAAGATATTTATCTTCAATGGCCTGCAATTTATCCCGCATGGTCATTCTCCTCTAAATCTATTTTGTATCATAAGCACAAAGAACATACAACACTTTGTTGTTAAAAGATTGTGTCCTTTGTGCTTACCGATAGCTATACTTCTTCTACTGTTCGAACTGCTTCTAAGGCTTTAATAGCCACTTCTAGTTGATCATCACTTGGTTCTCTAGTAGTTAATTTCTGCAATAATAAACCTGGCATAATTGCAACCCGTACCCATGCCGCTTCACTTTTTCCTGCAAAACGAATGATTTCATAAGCAAGACCTGCTACTACCGGCATTAGAATAATACGAGAAACAATGCGGATCCATAACTCTGGCCAGCCTAGAAAAGCGAACATAATGATACTTACAATCATTACAATCAACAAAAAGTTGGTACCACATCTAGGATGCAGCGTGGTATATGTCCGCACATGTTCAACATCCAAGGGTACTCCGGCTTCATAAGCATGAATCGTTTTATGTTCAGCTCCGTGATATTCAAACACTCGCCTAATATCCTTCATCCTAGAAATCGCCGTAATATATACTAGGAAGATCGATAGTCGCAACACGCCTTCCATAAGGTTTAACAATCGTGGATCAGTAATCGCACTATGAATATATTTTGCCGCATAGGTAGGGATAATTACAAATAATACAATGGCTAAGCCAAGAGAAAAAACCATGGTTAGCGCAATTTCCTTATTTGATAATTCTTCCCCTTCTTCACCAGCCGCTTGGGCTGAAAAAGATAGCGCTTTGAGTCCTTGTACTAAAGACTCAACCAAGGCAACGACACCTCTTAGCATCGGTTTTTTCAAAATGGGATACCGGTCATTAACAGGTGTAAAAGGTTCCTTTTTGATGATGATCTCACCTGAAGGCTCCCTGACGGCAGTTGCAATCATGCCAGGACCACGCATCATTACACCCTCAATGACTGCTTGCCCACCAATACTTACTTTCGGTTTCATGGTATCCCCTCCTTTATTTTATAAGAAAAGGGCTTATATCTTTGCTACAGATATAAATGTAGCAGAGCATTTCTGCTCTGCTACCCCGTTTTTAGGCCTGTTGACCGTAACGTTTATTGAATTTCTCAATACGTCCACCGGCAGTTATATTACGTTGCTGACCAGTAAAGAACGGATGGCATTTTGAGCACACATCAATACGTAATTCTTTCTTAATAGAACCAGTTACAAAAGTGTTGCCACAACCACACATTACTTTTGATTCACCATAATTAGGATGAATTTTATCTTTCATTTATTGCACCTCACTTTAAAGCCGCTTACTTGCTTTTCACCACATTATTATAGCATACCAGCTTATGCTAAGCAATATTGTTTTTTCTTTATAAATTATAAATATTTGTAAATTATAAGATAAGACTTGTCTTATGCCAAGTTCTCGGACGCAGATAGAAGCCTTAGTCGTTCTTACTTGGAATCAAGAAAGTGTTATACTTTCTGATTCCGTAAAATGAGAACTATTAAATGATAAAACCTAAGTAACCTAGTTATTTTTTGATTTTTGATTATTTCTGTTCGTTTGTGATTGACTTTCTCATCTCCCCCTCTTATAATGATCACAAATGAACATTTACAGAGTAAACTGAAAATACAGTTTACTTTAGGAGGGCATATATGTTTGCTGAAGAACGGCGTAATAAGATTATACAATTTATAAATGCAGGCCAGCCTGTTAAGGTAATTGAGCTTAGTTCTTTATTTACAGTATCAGAAGCTACCATACGCCGCGACTTACAAGAACTTGAAAATTTAGGTCTTGTTCAGCGGACACATGGAGGTGCTGTTTCTGTCCAATTAGGTTCTGAACTCAGCTTTCAAGATCGCGAAGTATTCCTTTTAAATGAAAAAAGAGACATTGCCGCTACAGCTGCCAGCATGGTTCATGACGGTGAAACTATTTTATTAGATGCGGGTACAACCACCCGTGAAATTGCCCGGGCATTATGCGGCAGAAAGTTAACGGTTGTCACTAACAGCATGGATGTTGCTTTCGTTTTTGCCGAGGAACCAGATATTGAGGTACTTTTATTAGGCGGTACATGGAGAAAATCCATTAATTCTCTCGTAGGTCCGCTAACGAATGCGATGCTTAAACTTTTCTGCTTTGATAAAGTATTTCTTGCTGCTAACGCCATTGACTGTACTTTAGGCGCAACTACTCACCACCTAGCAGAAGCTGAAACTAAGAGGGCTATGCTCCAAGCTGGTAAAACTACTATATTAGTAGCTGATCATTCTAAGTTTGATAAGAAAACCTTTACTCAAATTTGCAGTTTAGACGAATTATCTATGATTATCACTGACAATGGCATTAATAAGGACACTCTGGATATTATAAATAACTACACCCAAGTTGTTATCGCTGAATCCACTACATTATAAAGGAGTGAATGTTTTGAATCAAAATATTATAACACCTATCGTTACTGTCACTTTTAATCCAGCTCTCGACCGTACATTGCACTTACAAAACTTCACTTTGGGAGAAGTCAATCGAGTCGATAACGAACGTACCGATCCCGGCGGCAAAGGAATCAATGTGGCCAAAGTGATAAAGGCCCTCGATTATCCAGTACTTGTCACAGGATTCTTAGGCAAGAAAAATGCTTGTTCTTTTCAAGAGTATTTTGATCAAGAAAATATACACAACCATTTTGTGGAAGTAAAGGGAGAAAATCGTGTAAACATTAAAATTGTTGATACTACAACTGATGTAGTCAGCGAATTAAATTTCCCTGGTATTTCACCAACGATAGCAGATTTAGATAATTTACAAACTACGCTACGTCAACTTGCTGCCAAACATAAATGGTTCGTATTATCCGGCAGTTTGCCACCCACAATACCAACTGATACCTATGCCAACTTTATTGAAATTTTACATCAATATGATTGCAAAGTAATCCTAGATACTAGTGGGCCAGCATTAGTTGCCGGCATTGCCGCCCGCCCCTTTGCAGTTAAGCCAAATTTGCCCGAACTTAGCCAATTAATGAATTCGCCCATGGATTCAGATGAGGAAATTCTTGGCGCCATACAATATCTATTAAACCAAGGCATCGCTAAAGTAGCCATTTCCCTTGGCGAAAAAGGCTCTTTAGTCGCTGACAACAATCAAATCTTAAGAGCTATAGCCCCTAATGTACCTGTTAGTAGTACAGTTGGAGCAGGCGATGCTTTTGTAGCTGGTTTTAGTGTAGGGCAAGCGCGTAACCTATCCCTTACTGATAGCATAAAGCTAGCATCAGCCGCCGCAGGTGCAGCCGTTACGCTCCCCGGTACACAAGCTGCTTCTTTGACAGACGTTAATAAACTATTAAGCCAAATTGAAATACAAAAGTGGAGGTAATTTAAAATGAATATTCAAGATTTATTATCAGCAACAAGAGTGAAATTTAACCTAGAGGCCAGCAACAAAGAAGACGTTATTAATGAGTTGATTGAAATTCTCCATGCCGATGGCAAACTTACGGACAAAGCTAAGTATAAAGAGGCAGTCTTACGCCGCGAGAAAGAATTTTCTACAGGAATCGGTATGGGCATTGCAATTCCTCATGCTAAAGATAGTAGTGTTAAGGAGGCTGCTCTGACTTTTGGGATATCGAGAGCTGGCATTGATTATGAAGCACTAGACGGAACCGCTGCTCATTTATTTTTTCTGATTGCCGTTCCTGCAGATTCTAATGATGTCCATCTTAAAGTGTTATCTTATATTTCCCGCAAGCTGATGCATCAAGAAGTAAGAGATAAATTACTATCCGCTGCAACCTACGAAGATGTATTAGCAGCATTTGAAGCATAAGAAACAACGAAGATTTTTGAGTTGCAAGGACTGGAGGACACTTTAGATTACTTTTTATCCGATGACTAAACCGCTCTAAGACTCCCATCTTTTATAAGTGGGAGTTAAGAGCGGCTAAGTCCCTGGATAAGAAGGGCTAAGATTCAGATGGAGTTAAAACTCCTCTGAATCAAGTCTTCTTTATATCTATTGATCGCAATAGTCCTTGTGATTCATAAAACATACCCTTTCTGTATTACAGAAAAGCAAAATAAGAGGAGGGTTTTTATCATGAAATTATTAGCAATTACGTCATGTCCTGCCGGGATCGCCCATACCTATATGGCAGCTGAATCCTTGCAAATGAATGCAAAAGCAATGGGAATTGAAATGAAAGTGGAGACCAGAGGTTCTGTAGGTGTTGAAAACGAAATCACTCCCGAAGATATCAAAGGGGCCCACGCTATTATTATTGCTGCTGATACACAAGTCGATAGAGAACGTTTTCGTTCGATTCCTATTATTGATGCGTCTGTACAAGAAGCTATAAAAGACCCCAAGGGGTTAATCGAAAAAGCCACTAATGCTAAAAAAACAACAGACTTTATTGAAGCAGTAGAAACTTCCAAAGAAGCACAAAAAAGCAAAAGAAGCGGCCCCTACAAACATCTCATGAATGGCGTATCCTATATGATCCCACTAGTAGCTGCTGGAGGTTTAATTATTGCCCTTTCCTTTGTTTTTGGCATTGAAGCCTTTAAAGAAAAGGGAACCTTAGCGGCTGCCTTAATGGATATTGGTGGTGGTTCTGCCTTCGCTCTTATGGTCCCCTTACTTGCTGGTTTTATTGCTCATTCTATTGCTGACCGTCCTGGTTTAGTCCCTGGTCTTGTTGGTGGTATGTTAGCTGCAAAAATTGGTTCTGGATTCCTGGGTGGTATTATTGCCGGTTTCCTTGCTGGTTATATTGCCTTATGGATCAAGACTTATGTGAAATTACCTAGAAATCTAGAAGGTTTAAAACCCGTACTCATTATTCCTTTCTTATCCACCTTGCTCATTGGTCTTTTAATGATTTATGTTATTGGAACACCTGTAAAAGCGATTATGGATGCTATGACTGAAACATTAAAAGGTATGACTTCTGCTAATGCAGGCTTTTTAGGACTTATCCTTGGTGCTATGATGGCTTTTGACATGGGCGGTCCGATCAATAAGGCTGCATATACCTTCGGCGTTGGATTATTAGGTAGTAATGTTTTTGAACCAATGGCAGCGATTATGGCTGCAGGCATGACCCCCCCTTTAGGTTTAGCACTTGCTACATTCCTAGCCAAGAACAAGTTTACCCCTGAAGAACGAGAAGCTGGTAAAGCTGCTTCTGTAATGGGTATTTCTTTTATTACTGAAGGCGCTATACCATTTGCCGCTGCCGATCCACTTCGTGTTATTCCCTCTATTGTAATCGGTTCAGCTATTACTGGCGCATTGTCAATGATATTTAATTGTGCTTTAAGAGCTCCTCATGGCGGCATTTTTGTTTTGCTGATTCCAAATGCGGTAAGCAATGTAGGTATGTATGTTGTGTCCATCGCCATCGGAACCGTCATCACTGCATTCCTGGTTACTATGCTAAAAAAAAGTGAAGCAACAACGAATACAACAAAAGGATAATGTTTATACGAAAAACACTTTGCGTCCTTTTAGTCTACGGATCAAGCGACGGGTCCATGTTATTATAAGCGTAAGTCAAGTAACACGGTGAAGCGCTAATAATATGGACTCGAAGCGACCTACAAACAACAACAAAACTTATACTTTCTGGTACTATAAGAAAAGACTTGGCTTGCGCCAAGTCTTCGGACGCAGGCAGAAGCCTTAGTCGTTCTTACTTGGAATCAAGAGAGTGTTATACTTTCTGATTCCGTAAAAAAAAACTAAGATGCAGCTAGAGTTTCAACTCCAGCTGCATCTTAGTTTTTCTATTTAGTAATCACTTGTTATGCAGATTCATCGCTTTGTTCATACCTTGTGTGATAATCGACTCCACCGCTTCAGCCGCTTTATCGATTGCCTCTACAAGCAGGGGCTGCTCTTCTACTGTAAAGCGACTAAGGACATAGTCTACAACCTGCCACCCTGTTGGCGGACGACCAATTCCAATTCGAACACGGGGAAAGGAATCGTTAGCTAAATGAGTTAGTAAGGATTCAATTCCTCGATGACCTCCAGACCCGCCTTTCATTCTAAGACGCAAACGACCAGTAGGCAAATCCATATCGTCAAAGATAACAATAACATCTTCCGGAGTAACTTTGTACCATCGAGCCAGCTCACCTACTGCTACACCGCTTAGATTCATATAGGTCTGAGGCTTCACTAAGAGCACTGGCTCCTCTTTGCGATGTTCCACAATTAATGCTTCCTTACGATTCTTCCAATTACTAACGCCCCAGCGCCGTGCTAATTCATCAATCACCATAAAGCCGACATTGTGGCGTGTAGCACTATATTCTTGCCCCGGATTACCGAGACCTACTACAATCTTCACCCTTTACTGTCCTCCATTTTTGTTAAAATCTCGTCAACTGTTACAAATTTATACCCTTGCGCTAACAGGGTTTGAATAATACGCCTAGTAGCTTCTACCGTTTGCGCCCTTGAGGCCTGAGACGCGATACCATCCCCATCATGCAGCAGAATAATAGAGCCATTCTTCACCTTACTTACCGTACGGTCTACAATCTCTTCAACCCCCGGATTGGTCCAATCCCGACTCATGACTGACCACTCCACAACTTTTAAGCTTCGCTCCGCCATCACTTCTAGTACAACAGGATCGCGGAAACCATGTGGTGGCCTTACTAGATGGGGTGCAGAACCAACGGCGGCTGCAATAACCTGACTCGTGGAGTCAATTTCACCAACAACTACCTTCCGATCCGCTTTTAATAAATCGATGTGATGGTAGGTATGGTTTCCTAATTGATGTCCCTCGGAAGCAATACGACTTACCAACTCAGGATGT
This sequence comes from Pelosinus sp. IPA-1, assembly GCF_030269905.1. Taxonomy (NCBI): domain Bacteria; kingdom Bacillati; phylum Bacillota; class Negativicutes; order Selenomonadales; family Sporomusaceae; genus Pelosinus; species Pelosinus sp. IPA-1. The sequence goes on from NZ_BSVC01000009.1 coordinate 139,582, forward strand.
TTTTTAACATTTTCTCCAATAACAAAGAAGGTAGCAGGTACATGAAATTCCTTTAATACATCTAATACCTGCTCCGTATAGGGGGGATAAGGCCCATCATCAAAGGTGAGGGCCACCACTTTTTGTGTAGTTCTTACCTCGGTAAAAACTCTGCCAAAAAACTCGTTTTCCGGTAATACGGCACTAAGTGTTAAAAAAATCCCCGCTGTAATTCCAAGAACAGCCAACCACATCCCTGTACGTATAGGTTTTGTGGCAACATTACGATAATCTAATACCAAACCAACCAATACGATAATTGTCAGTAACCCTAACATACTAATCAATCGTATTTTTATATCAAACATGATCGTGCTCCATTTCCTTGTACATAATCATCCACTTACCTTGTGAATCTGCCGTATAACCTGCAAACACGAAATTCCACTTTTCGTATAATCGAATGGCTACTTTATTTGAGGGCCTTACTTCTAAGCGCACTCGATTGATTCTTTTTTTCGAAAAATACTTTATTGCATTTTCTAATAGTAAATTGGCTACCCCTTGACCTCTAGCCTCTTCTGCAACAGCAATGGATAAAATCCTGCCTTTTGCTGGCTTACTAGGGGTAACGGCTGAGTAAAAAAAAGCCACTTTATTCATTATAATGATTTTAACTGGATGTAAACCAAAGCCATATTTCCCAGATATCCATCGCCAGGCCCATTTTAGCAAATGACCTTCCCATATTGCCCGCAGCCACAAATTTGATAATTCAGTAGGAGCAAAACAATAGCCTATCACCTTACCTGTTACATCTCGGGCCACAATTGCAGCCTCAGGCTCTGCCTGATAGACTAAGGTAAATACATCCTGCATTGCCTGAGGTTCTGGCAAAACTCCACCACAATGATGGAGCACGCTTTCAATGAAACTCTCTGTAAATAATGATGCAATTTGAGGTATATCAGCAATTGTCGCTTTTCCTATGCTAATTTCTCCATTTTTTATCCTCACCATTACCATCACCAACCTTATTGGGATTATACCATATGATTCTCAGAGAAAAAATAAGAACTGCCAAGATTACATTAAAGAATTTTATACGCTGTCAGAGATGACTTTAGATTCTATTATATATAGTAAGTAAAAAAAAGGACGCAATATGCGCGCCCTTTCTATTTTTATATAGCTTACTCATCAAACATTCTACTAACTGGAAGCTCACCAAAAATTCTAAGTATGGCTTCACCTAAAAGAGGTGCAATGGATAATACCTTAATTTTATCACATTCTTTTTCTGCAGGCAGAGGAATCGTGTTGGTAATAACTAATTCTTTAATAACAGATGCCTTAATGCGGGCTACAGCTGGATCACTTAATACAGCATGAGTACAGCAAGCATATACTTCTTTTGCACCAAATTTTATTAATGCATTGGCACCTTCTGTTAAAGAACCAGCCGTATCAACGATATCATCAATCATAACGGCTGTTCTGCCCTCTACATTACCGATAAGATTCATAACTTCTGCAACACCAGGCATAGGACGACGTTTTTCAATGATAGCAATTGGCGCATGCAGCCTATCGGCCAATTGTCTAGCGCGAGTTACACCGCCTAAATCTGGAGACACCACAATCAAATCATCCAAATTCTTAGAACGAACGTAATCTGCTAACAAAGGTACTCCAGGCATATGATCCACTGGGATATCAAAAAACCCTTGAATTTGACCAGCATGCAAATCGACTGTAAGGACACGGGCAACACCAGCTGTTGTCAATAAGTCTGCAATCAATTTAGCAGATATAGGTTCCCTGCCTCGAGTTTTACGATCTTGCCGTGCATAAGCATAATAAGGAACTACGGCCGTAATTGTACGTGCAGAAGCCCGCTTTGCAGCATCAACCATAATTAAAAGCTCCATCATGCTGTCATTTACGGGATTACAAGTAGGCTGCACTATAAATACATCCTTACCGCGCACACTTTCATCAATGATGACTTGCGTTTCTCCGTTGTTAAAATGCCCAACAAAAGCATTCCCCATAGTAAGACCCAAATGGTCAGCAATCTCTTTAGCCAACCCTGGATTGGCATTACCGGAAAAAATCCGCAACCTCTTCATATCTTCCATTGTAAAACGTTACCTCCTGATTATGCTTTTTTCTTACGAAATCAATTTATATTAAAAGAGAAAATCTTTCTCCTATGCTAACTTTTGTTATCTTTCATGTCACCTTACTTTTTTGCAGCCCAACCATCAATATTGCTTTGACGTGCTCTAGCCACACCTAAAGACTCTGATGGTACATTCTTGGTAATAGTCGAGCCTGCAGCCACGTAAGCACCTTTACCGACGGTAACAGGAGCCACTAAATTAGTATTACAACCAATAAAAGCACCATCCTCAATAATGGTCCGACTTTTGTTCTTACCATCATAATTCACAGTTATGGTGCCTGATCCAATATTTACTTTTTCCCCCATATCTGTGTCGCCAATGTAACTTAAATGAGGAATTTTGCTACCTATACCAACTTGAGAATTTTTCACTTCAACAAAATTTCCAACTTTAACCTTATCAGCTAGCACCGTTTTCGGACGTAAATGAACATATGGGCCAACAATTACATCATTACCTACTTTACATTCATGGGCATAGCTAAAATGCAAGGTAGTATTATCGCCAATAATACTCTCTTGGATACGACTATTGGGTCCTATTTGACAGTTACCGCCAATTGTAGTGTTACCTTCAATCCAAGTAAATGGATAAACTATGGAGTCTGGACCAATCGTTACTTCCTGGTCAATAAAAGTGCTATCGATATCCATAATGGTAACGCCAGCATCCATTAGTTCTGCTAACTTACGCTTTCTGACTATTTTCTCCGCTTCAGCTAATTGCATACGCGAGTTAATTCCTAATGTGTCTTGATAGTCATCCACTTTAACCGCCCATACTTTAGAATGAGCCGTTGCCAAAATTCCAATAACATCAGTTAAGTAATATTCACCTTGCATATTATTGCAGTTTGTATTTTGCAGTGCCTCAAATAAAGCAGCTCGCTCAAAACAATAGATACCTGTATTTACTTCGTTGACTGCTAACTCTCTACTATTAGCATCTTTTTGTTCTACAATCTTTAAGACTTGTCCGCTGGCATCACGAATGACACGTCCATAACCTGTCGGATTTGGCATATGAGCCGTCAACACTGTTGCGGATGCCCCAACCGCTTTGTGCTCAGTAAAAAGTTTTTCTAAGGTTTTTCCCCTTAGCAGTGGTGTATCGCCACATAACACCATTACCGTTCCATCAAAGTCTTTTAAAAACTCAGCCGCCTGCATAACCGCGTGGCCTGTTCCTAATTGTTCCGCCTGAACGACGAATTCAGCCTGTTTTCCTAAAGTACCTTCCACACATTCTGCGCCAAAACCAACAACTACAACTTTTTTCTTGGCTCCTGCTACATCTGCTGCATCAAGTACATGCTGCACCATTGGCTTGCCACCAATTTTATGTAACACTTTGGGTAAGGTTGACTTCATCCGTGTACCTTTGCCTGCCGCCAAAATTACCGCCAGTAAATCAGACATTAACCTTCCTCCATTCGACCAAAATCCATATTCTCACTAAGGATAACAATGTATTCAAATCCCCAAACTTCTTTACTTTTCGACATCAAAGACAACATTCCTGCCTATAAAATAAAGTTTGATAATAATGAATTTTCTAGTTATATTATAATGCATTAAAGATTTTTTATCTTCCCTTTAATTAAACTCATATCGTTCTCGCACTATATCCGTGCTGACGTAAATTTTGCAGAATTTGCTCCGTATGCAGTGCATCTCTTGTCTCTAAGCTAATTTCAATAACGGCTTGCCCAATCGGAACATTTTGTTCTACGCGATCATGAAAAACAGAAATAACATTTGCTTGCGAATTCGCAATTACCGTCAATAATTGCTGTAATAAACCAGGCCGATCCGTAATTTGTGTAGAAATTTTAATACGTCTTCCAGCTTTGACTAACCCTCTTTCAATAATGCGCGAAATAAAGTTTACATCTATATTTCCGCCAGACACAACACTCACGACTTTACCCTTGGCAGGAATTTTATGATTTAAAATCGCAGCCAACGCAATTGCCCCTGAACCTTCCACCATTAATTTTGCTCTTTCCAGTAACATTAAAATCGTACCTGCAGTGGCCTCATCATCAACAACTACGATGTCGTCAACATAATGATCTACAATGGGAAAGGTTAAATCTCCAGGAGCTTTTACAGCAATCCCATCGGCAATAGTCACAGCATCAGGCGTACTTTTTAGAGTATGAGCATATTTAGACATATACATGGCGGGTGCCCCTTGGGCTTGAACACCATAGATTTTTACATGGGGAGCCAATTCTTTTACAGCAAGGGCAATACCTGCAATTAATCCTCCACCGCCGATGGGTACGACAATCGCTGAAACATCCTCTAGCTCTTCTAAGATTTCAATACCTACTGTCCCTTGCCCTGCGATTACTTGATAATCATTAAACGCATGAATAAACGTTTGCCCATTTTCTTGTTCTAATTCTTGCGCTCTATGAAAAGCATCATCATATACGGTTCCACTCAACAGGACTTCAGCTCCATATCCCCTAGTCGCAATTATCTTAGCCAAAGGAGCCACTTCCGGCATGACAATTGTGGCTCTTGCTTCCATCATCCTCGCAGCATAAGCTACCCCTTGGGCGTGATTTCCTGCCGATGCGGCAATAACGCCTTTCGCCCTTTCTTCAGGAGTAAGGGAGTGAATTTTATTATAAGCACCACGTAATTTAAAGGAACCTGTTTTTTGTAAATTCTCCAATTTTAAATATACATCGCACCCAGCCATATTACTAAATGTAACGCTCTTATCTAAAGGGGTATGATGAATTACATCATACATGGCATGATGGGCTTTCTTGACATCAGCTAAACCGATACCTTGTTTCATAACAACATCGCCTCCTAAATCATTTAGAAACAGTAGTTATAACACGGGTCGAATATCTATTGTCTTAGTATGCTGCCCAACGTCATGTAACATGAGTAATGCTAAATAATCTTCTACTAATTTTTTTTCTGGTTCATTGGTGGCAATGAGTACACCTGTACCTACAACTTGTGCTCCTACCTCATTTGCTAAATCTATCATACCAAGTGCGGTGCCACCAGCCTTCATAAAATCATCGATTACCAGTACCTTCGAACCAGCAGCGAGAGCCCGGCGAGGCAGGGACATGGTTTGAATCCGTTTTGTAGAGCCGGTTACATAGTTAATACTTACAGAAGGCCCTTCTGTAACCTTACTACCTTGCCGTACAATAACTAAGGGTAAACCAAAAGCTCTAGCCGTAGCAAAGGCCAGAGGAATTCCTTTCGTCTCCACTGTCATAATAAAATCAGGTGTTAAATGGGAAAATCTGGCCCTAAAAATTTCACCAGCTTGCATCATTAAGTCAGGCATAAATAAAATATCGGACATATATAAAAAACCACCAGGAATTATCCGTTCGGGATCAGAGAGTTGTTTTGCTAACTGGGTAAGCATAGTATTCATGCGTTCTTCGGAAGGGCATGGTACGTACCTTACACCGCCAGAGGCTCCTGACACTGTTTCTACTGTTCCTAGGCCAAATTCCTGCATAGACTGTTTTATCGTTACCATATCCTCGCTTAATGTTGATTTTGCTGCGCCAAACAAGCTACTAAAATGTCCCAATGAAAATAGATAGCCAGGCATGTCCATCAACATTTTGCTAAGGGCTATAACTCTTTCCACTCTCCGTACTTTCGTCATTGCTTTTTATCCTCCATCATGAAAAACACCGAATATTATCCTGTTTTTTTATATTTTCATTCACTTTCTCCGCAAAAGATCAAATCCCTGCACGAAATTATAATTATTTTTCATTTTGACTGCTAAAAAAGCAGGGGTATCCTAATGTTATAAGGCGTGACTTGGCTTATGCCAAGTCACGCCTTATAACACTAGGAGCGAAAAGAGAAAGTAGTGCGAACCAATTCTAAATCGCTTGGTTTATCAACATCAATCCCCAGTTCCGGATAGGGCGATTGAACAACAGCACCTGTAATACCTAATAATGTAGCTACCCTTTCTTTCACCTTAGTTAAACTTAATGTCCCAAGGAAAAATTGTAATACAAATCCCCAACCTAATATGCAGCAAAGTTTAAAAGGATTTTTACGATTATTAATGAGCCTCTCAGCTACTAAGAGACATTGCGGTACAATTTTGGGGTTGACTAAAAAAATATTCCCCCCCGTATAGGTTCCATCCTTAAAACGTACATAAGTGCGTTTGCTGCTGGGATAAAACTTATTATTAATTTCCTTACTAACAATCGGATAATACAAATCCGCCTCTTCTTTGTCGCATTGGGCGAAAAAATCAGCAATGGCATTAGGAGTTAAAAGGGGAATGTCCGCAGTAACAACTAGTACCTTATTTTCATGTCCTAGCGCTTTCATCCCCAGTTGAATTGTCTCTAAAAGAGTGTAGCCGCCCTCAAGTAACACTGCATTATCTGGAAATCTGCATTTTTGTAAATGAGGAATTGGCCCCATTATAAATATTCTATCCACTTGGGGGGAAGCTGCCAATGCATCTGCCACAAAGGTCACCATTGGTTTACCAGCTATTTCAATCATCGCCTCATACGACTGAGATGAAAACTTACTCAAATGTTCACTATTTTCACCGCCAGCCAGTATAATGGCATCATACATATAACCCAAACCTCCCATGTGAATATTAAAAATTATAAAAATCAAGATCTCTCTATATATTATCCCAAAAATCGAAAACTATTCTTGCTTTGAATGCGAACCCTTCTCTAGCATATTTTTTAATAAAACTTGTTCCGCATTCGCCATATGTTCTCCTGCAAATTGTTGAGCTAAGGATACATTTCTCTGTCCTAAAGACTCAACCATGCGGGTATGTTCACCAAACATTTCTTTAAGTCTACCTGGATATGACATAGATAAAGACCTAAAGCGAGTGAGTTGTTCCCGCAAGTTATTTATAATTCCTACAAGGCGTTCATTACGACTAGCCCGGTATAAAATATCATGAAATTGGCTATCGGCTTCTACTATTTTATCCATATCATTTATTTCAATGTAACCGCCAATTTCGACTAAGAGCCTTTCCATTTGTTCTAATTCTTCCTCGGTAATACGTTCCGCGGCCAGTCCTGCAGCTAAAACATCCAATGATGTTCTAACTTCAAATACTTCTGTAATATCTTTAATTGAAAGATCAGAAACATAGGTACCACGCCTTGGAATCATTACGACAAAACCTTCCAATTCTAACTTACGGATGGCTTCTCTGACCGGGGTACGACTTACACCTAACTCTTCAGCTACTTGAATTTCCATTAAACGTTCTCCAGGTTGTAATACACCAGAAACAATTGCATTCCGCAAGGTTTCACATACCACTTCCCGAAGAGGTTGATAGCTATCTAATTTAATTGGTAATAAACGCCGCTCCATTATACTCCCCCATTTTTTCCTACTGTCTTAGTTACAAATACTTCTGCCGACCTTTGGCTTCTAATTTTTGCAGCAAGGTACTCGGCTCCGGCCTGCTCCTCTACTAGTCCAAAGACAGTAGGCCCGCTGCCCGACATTAAACTGGCCATTGCACCGTATTGCATCATAGTTTTTTTGAGTTCCTTGATTTCAGGATGCTCTTTAATTGTTACCGTTTCTAATACATTTTGCAAGCGATTGGCTACACCAGTTAGATCGCCCTGATTTAGACAAGCTACCACTCCATCAGTATCAGGATGATCTTTTACATCCTGTCCCCGATATTGGCGATAGACCCAAGCAGTCGAAACACCAATGGGGGGCTTTGCCAATACTACATAACAAGGTTTTAAGTCCGTAAGTGGCTTTAATAGTTCACCTCGTCCTGTTGCCAGCATAGTACCGCCTCGTAAACAGAACGGTACATCTGAACCTAACTTAGCTCCAAGTATCTCCAAATCGGAGATCGATAGACCTAATTTCCACAATTCATTAAGTCCTTTTAAAACACTCGCAGCATCTGTGCTGCCACCAGCCAACCCAGCAGCTACAGGTATGTTCTTTTCCAGATGAATATGTACACCTTTATTCACTTGACAAGCTTCTTTAATCAGAGCTGCCGCTCGGTAAGCTAAATTTCTATGATCACAAGGCAATCTGGCAATATTACTTTTCACACTTATATTGCCATTCTCTCTTTCTTCTAAATGAAGTATATCAGCAAGTTCTATGGCTTGCATTATCATTTCCACTTGATGAAACCCGTCCTCTCTTTTATAAAGGACATCAAGGGTTAAATTAATTTTCGCATTTCCTCTTACTTTTAGCATACTCACCTATTCATTCATTTGCTTTACAGCAACTTCTTCCTGGGCTGTTAAAACTTGATCAATATCTAATAAAATAATTAGACGATCGTCCGTCTTGCCAACTCCATTAATAAATCGAGAATCTACCGCGATTGATGCCGGTGGCGTCTCAATGTTTGCGGTGCTCAACCTTACTACTTCTTTCACTGCATCAACGGTAACACCTACGGTTTGTCCATTCATTTCTACAACAACAATCCGTGTATCATCATCATGCTCTGTTATTGATAATTGAAATCTTTTTCTTAAATCAATCACCGGAATGATGCGACCCCTAAGATTAATAATTCCTTCCATAAAAGAAGGTGTTTGCGGCAACTTAGTAACTGGTAATAAGCGGTTGATTTCCTGAACCTTCGTAATAGGAAGCCCATACTCCTCACTTGCCAGCCGAAAAGTAACCAACTGTAATTCATCTTCTGCCTTTATTTGCTCCATATGGTAATGCACCCCCACAAAACAATGATTTTATTATATTCGACGTGCTAGGGGGGTTTGCCTGCAAATATCAGTAATATTTTATACAATATATTTTATATCCTTTGGGATTATCGAGCCTTTACTATTGGATTGTCGTCATGGATATTTTGACCCTTTACTACCCCTATTTATACGCTGCACCAGCCGAACCATTTGAACATATAATAACTAAAGATTTTTTCAGGAGGTAGATTTTATGAATCTTCGTACCCTCTACTTGCCCCACCGTTTACGAACTGTTGATTTTAAGGAAGATAGTGAGAACCCTCTCATTGGAGAAATACAGCAGTTATTGGTCAATCAAGAATTTTATCAAGGGCCGATCCATAATAAATACGATATAGAAACAATCCGCGCCGTCGCTTTATTTCAAGAAAAAGAACACCTTCCTACAACAGGAATGGTAGATCCTCTTACCTACTGCCACCTACAACAAGCAAGGATCACTACCATCAAATCTCTCCCGTCTAGCAAACGAGCTGATTTTTCCTTACCTAGAGCCAATATTTTAATTACCGAATCTTCTCGCCAATTGTCACTCTTTAACGGTAACACTCCTGTACGTCAGTATCCAGTAGGGATCGGTAAGTCCTCCACCCCCACACCTTTAGGGGATTACTCCATTGTTTATAAAATGATGAATCCAGGTGGTATGCTAGGCACTCGCTGGTTAGGACTTAATTTAGATTCTTATGGAATTCATGGTACCAACCAACCATGGTTAATTGGTACTATGGTATCTCATGGCTGTATTCGTATGCATAATAGCAATGTAGAAGAACTCTTTTCCCTAGTAAAGGTGGGTACGCCTGTTTATATCCGGAATTGACTGACATAAACGCAGCACGATTGCATCTACCATTTCACAACGCTTTATCATAAAGGCTAGTAATGCTTCACGCTCTTCTACTTTGGGCAGCCATTCCTGAGGAATGCTTTCTACCAGCTGAACTAAATCCTCCTTAGTAATCTCTTTAACCCGGGCTGCAAAAGGAGCAAAATCTTTAGCAATAAGAAAATAAGTAAGTAACCAGCCATATACTCTTCGTTTATTCACAACTATTTTCGTTACAAGCTTTTCTAAAGTCCCTACATTCCAGCGCCCACGCACAAATAGGTGAGAATTATCAATGGCATATAACATATAAGCCGAATCTCTCAAATGTGCTAATAAATTTTTGCGATTTTTGGTACGATCGATATTGTGAAACATATGATCAAATAACATGACACCAGCCATCGCTGTTTTATTTACTGCCTTATATAAATTATTTCTTGTGACATATCGATTACTATGAATATATTGACTGGCAAAATGCGTTCTACAACGAACCCCGGCAGCACGCATCCGCCTATTTTTTTGCAGTAACTGTTGATCAATTTCTAGCATATCTCCTGGGGGAAAACATAATTCCATTCGTTTACCAAACCAGCATGCTATATATTCGTTGACTAGTACCTTCGTTCCCATGGGATTATTTTGTAATTTAACCACATATACGTTTCCGTCATTTCCCCGAAACATCTGAGGTGATGTAACGCCAACTCCTATTGAACCAATGTATTTAACTGCTGTTAGCACCTTTCTCCCCCCTCTTTTTCTAGGTTGCGATAAATTTTTTCCTTATTTTATTTCTAATACGCTACAATATATGCACCCGTATTAAATACTAGTAAAAAAAATACCGCACAAACTACTTATTTAAGCAGATTGTGCGGTATTTTAGCGCCTTCATTATCCTTTGGGATTTGTTGGTGTACCAGTAGTCTGGACTAACCAACTTGCAACCCAACCTACGTTAGAACTATTATTAATAGCCACCCGGTACCAGCCAAATGCCTGCTCTTTAATGGTTACTGTGGCACCTTTTTTCACCTTGACCACTACAGGAAAATTAGTGCCTGGGCCTGTGCGAATATTAACATTATCTCCGGTAATTGTACCTGTGCCGCTAACTCCCATACTCGTACCAGCAGTTTGAGGAATTCCTGGCCCAGTTACATTAAAGTTTTCATTCTCCATACTTGGGCCGGTTACAAAGTAATTTTCTTCACCAAAACCCTCAATATTTCCGCCACCTGTTTGGGAAGCAGAAACAATATCTTGGTTACTAAGCAGGGATGTCGTTGCATTGGCGGTATTATACGATATTTCGCTCACGTCTGAAACTGGGCCTAGGGCATATACATCCATTTGCGTTGTTACAATGACACGCGCCCAGAATTTAAGAACAATGGTAACATATACTTTACGTCTATCATGGTGTTTATGAAATTCATAATTTACATACTCAACGGTAACGTCAGCAGTAGCATCCATACCTGGTTCAGCACCAGGAAGATCAATATCTCGAGTATAACGTACGTGACGTCTTTCAAACGCATGAACGGGCTGGTTGGGCAGGTCTGCTACATACATTACTTTTACTTCTAAATCGCCGCGAATAATAACCTTATTTCTAATAACATCTACTGAATCAATATCTACATCTTTTACATACACATCAATGACTTGTTCAATGTCTGGCTTTTGCTCAGGTAGGAACATGTCAAATTCTACAACCAACTGCTTCATTTCTGCGCCTAAAACTTGTTCGACTTCAATTGTTTCCGGACCTGGCTCTGGGCAGCCGCAATTTCCTGCCATGGTATTCATTGTTTCAATATCTGTTGCCCTAGAACCCTGCTTTAGCTCATCACTCACTTAACTCCCCCCCTTTAGAAACATATGAGACCTACTTATCCTTTCGGTTTGGTAGGCAGGCTTCCTCCCCCACCAATTTGCACTTCACGGTCAGCGATAACCTTGCCAATAATCTTAAGTACGATAGAGATATCAAACTCACGGCTGCAGTGGTGATGGTGGTGGTGTTTGTGATGTTTGTGATCATTGCAATTATGAGGATCATGGCAATTATGGTTATCATGGTCATGATGGTGATGGTCATCGTCGTCATCACAATCATCATCATCGTCATAGCAATCGTCATCGCAGTCCTTATCATCATCATCGCAATCCATTTCACCATATTTGTACTTGTATGCACGAGACCATTCATCCACATCATAATCTACGAATTCAACAAAAACGCTGGCATCCGCATCCATACCTCGACGTGCACCAGGCATATCAATATCCTGAGTCCATCTGTAATGTTTAATTTCAATAGCATGCACAGGATTATTAGGTAAATCAGCTACATAGATGGTTTTAATCTCGAACTCGCCACGAACAATTATTTTATCATAAATTACATCAACACAATTAATTTCTAAATTTTTTACAAAAACATCAATAATTTGTTCAACGGCAGGTTTTGTGTCAGGAACAACAACATGAATATCTAGAACCTTTTGTTTTTCTGCTTCCCCAATGACTTGTCGTACAATAATATTTTGCGGCCCAGTTTCTACTCCTAATGTACACGGATTATAATTCTGACGAATATCTTTATCGTCCACACGTATTCCCCCCTTTTTATGTTCTATTTATATATATGCCGACATGATATTTTATGTGCAAAAAGGTTTAAACAAATGAACGTCAGTTAGATATTTTACTTCATAAAAAAATTATATTAGACATAACACTTTAACCCTTACTCGCATAGCATATAACAAATCCCTTTTCACAGAGTAGTAATAAAATAAAGGAGGTTGTTAATTAATGGATTACCCAAAATACGACTGTCACCCTCACAAGCATGACTATTGTCATATGGATGAAGAAGATCATTATGAAGAAATGCCCTATATGAAAGAAAAAATGGGTGAGGATTGTTATTCCAACATGTGTTCAGACATGTCAAAAATGAAATGTAAAATGGAAAAAGAATGTATAAAGACTTATAAGACTTATTACAAACTGTATAAAGTATGCCAATACCGCCTTTACAAAGTATGCCCCTGCTGTGGCCATGAATTTGATTATCACAGACACCGTGGCATGTGCCATAAATGCGGCGTTTCTATGTAATTTTTCGAATTACAAAAAAATCCTACGGCTAAGCCGTAGGATTTTTTACTTTTTTTAAGATTTACTTGCCAATAAATTCTTGTACTACATAGGCTGATCCTTTGGAATCATAAGCGACACCGACCCCAACGTCTGTGTAACTGGAATTAAGAATATTTGCCCTGTGACCTGAGCTATTCATAAAAGCTGTTTCAGCAGTCGTTACATTTGTATTAATTGCTAAGTTTTCCCCTGCTGATTTATAGCTGATTCCTGCATTAGCCATCCGATCGAAAGGTGATTTGCCATCAGGATCCGTATGAGCAAAGAAATTACGTTGTATCATATCCTTAGCATAGTTTTCCCCTAATTTTGTTAACTGTGAATTAAGCTTTAGTGGAGCTAAGCCATTTTTTGCTCTATCTGCATTTAACAAATCAAATGCTAATTTTTCATTTGCTGCCGTTCCCGTTGTTGCAGTAGGTGTTGTGGTAGTTGTGTTTCCTGTAGTAGTCGTTGTATTTCCTGTTGTAGACGTTGCGGACTTACTTGACGTACTAACGTCTCCTTTACTTCCCCCATGACCTGAAGCTAAGGCAATCAAGCCTAAAGCCAAAACTCCATTTACAATTCCCTTATTATCTTTACTCTTTTCATCTTGGACACTGACCTCAGAATCAGCTGCGAAAGCAGCTTTAGCAAAAATTCCACCAAACGATGTCGTTATTAGCGAAACCGTTAAAAATCCAAGGGTGACCATACTAAACAACTTTTGGTTTTTCAATATAATTACCTACCTTTCTACTTAACATAATAATACCTTTTATGTTGGTATAAGAGTGTTTATTCTACTTATATCGACAAAAATCCTGTTTTTCTACTGTGGTAATGTTTACATAACTATTTGTCTATGAAAAATAAAATAGAACAATCGGCATAACGCCTTTTGTTCTATTGGCTTATGTTTATTCTACTTCGCCTGGATTTCTTACTTTTCCATAATTCTATACACCCCGCCCCGCCATTTAACACGGCAAAGAGCCCTGCTCCCACTAGCCCTAGGCCACTTAAGATTTCCTCATTCATAATAACTACAATACCAGCACTTATCGCTACGATTCCAATCATAAGATGAAAGACAAAATGGAATCCCCAAAAAGATCGATGTCTCCATAAACCAATATCTTTGCCCATAACCTCACCTCTTTTTGTTATTTTTTAAGGATAAAATAGATATTAAGCATTCCGCTTGCGACAGTGATGCACCACAAATGTGCCAAAAAATATAGTAATTAAAATAGAGAAAAACACCGTTTGGCTAACATGGTAATTAAAGACAGATGCCATCATTTTGGCACCAATAATACTAATTAGAATATATGCCGTTGTTTCTAACTCTGGATATATATTAATTAGAGTCAGAAAAATCTGCGCCACCCCTCTCATCATCATAACACCAAAAATACCGCCTAGGTATAAAACCCAAACGTGATCGCTGATCCCAAAAGCAGCCAAGACGCTATCAATACTAAAAGCAATATCCATAATTTCAACTGCTAATACGGTACGCCAAAAACCATGTGGCGTTTCCGTAACAGCATTATCCTTACCGTTTTTTTTATAAAAGCAGTGCTGAAATGCCATCCATAAAAGATACAAAGCACCAGCAGCTTTAATCCACCATATTTTAATTAAATAGGTACCTAGACCGATAGCGATAAATCGAAACAGATAAGCACCTAATATACCATAAAACAATGCCCTTTTCTGATGATTTTTCGACAAATGTTTAACCATGATTGCTAACACTAGGGCATTATCCGCTGATAACAGCCCTTCTAATAAAATCAAACTGCCGATAATCGCCCAATTCATAGGATTATAAACAACACTAGTAAATTCGGCCATATTAAAAAAATGAGAATAGTTTCCTAAGATTCCTGTAATAAGTTCATTCATTCCTATACCTCCGATTATTACCACCTAATCTTAACTATTTTTTCAATCTTATCAAAGCTCATATAACCTTTCCAATTATATATATGTTAAATTGCAATCAAAAACACAAAAATTTCATAAAGAAGACTTGATTCAGATGGAGTTTTTACTCCATCTGAATCTTAGCCGCTCTTAACTCCTGCTTATATAAGTGAGCCTTGGATTCGAAAATCCTTAGAGCGAACTTACTTCGAGTTTTACAGACTGTTATCCTAACCAGAGGGCAGGATATTACAGGCTGTTAACGAGATGAAGATGGGAGTCTTAGAGCGGTTTAGTCATCGGATAAAAGCAGGCACTAATTTAGATATCTGTATAAAAATAGAAAGTGAAAAACACCTCCAATGATCGCAATTCATCATTGGAGGTGTCTTTATTAAGTACCATAAGGCGTCTTGGGTAACCCTAATCTGAATTTCCCTCTTGTTTCTACCCCACCTACTCCTTCAATACCTGTAACGGATGCCGTAATAGCATCACCTAAATCTACTGTACGATTGATCGGAGTAAAAGCCACTTTTTCTGCAATAAAAACAGGATCATAAGCATGAATGAAAATCCTTGTCGGTGCACTTGCAAAATTCGATCCTGCGGCCAGTATTGCTTCAAAGTAAGATTGGCAAGCCCCAGCAAAAATGACCAAGTCATCCCTTGACGGTTCAAAGATTCTAGCTTTTTTTACTGATTCTATAAAATATTTAGAGTTACGGTAATTATTAATATCCCGTAAATCCTTTTTTCCACCGCCTATTAGGGCGTCGTGACCCGTTAGCACCAAAATATCGGGCCGGTATTGATCGACTAACTCAATCACATGTTCAGATTGTTTAGACTCCTCAATGCATCGGCCAACGGCTTCCATGTTCATTTGTCCATAGGTTTTTAAACACATGTTAAGATACTCTTCATCACCATCCAAATGCAAAACTCGACCTGGTAAATCAAAGTAATCATACTTCTTAGAGCTCTCCGAGCGGTTCAGATTGACTCTTTCTCGTTCTATACTACGCCGCATCATAACCCTTTTTAATGTATCATTATGCACACTTTCCATATGCAAAATTTCACTACGCAAATGCTCTGCACCTACACGTTCCAAATCAACGATAGGCGCATCTGCCACTAAGCGTAAATGCATCCCCTTTAAGACACAGTGCAACTGCCCTATATCATCTTCGAATATATCTGTTACTTTAAAGACAATATCACCGCCATGGGATTTGCGGATTACCAAATCTCCTATTGCTACATTCGCCACCTTCATCCCTCCCTCGCTTATTACATACTATGTAGCATAAAGCAAAATGCCACCAATGGGAGAAGGGAAGAAAAAATGTTGATGCTTTTATTTTGATCTTTAGTTTTATTCAAACGTATATTTATCTTTTTCAAATCGGTGTCAAAATACACTTCTATTCAATATACTGTATTACACCTGTGGCCTTTTTAAGGTCACATGCACCGCACTCAAAATCATCGAGGTGATGGCGCATGATTACTGTGGTTGTCCCAGCAAAGAATGAAGCTGGACGTATTGTAACAGTCCTACAAAACTTAAGCACATTGCAAATTGATCAAATTATTTTAGTAGCAAACGGCTCCGTTGATTCTACCTTGCATGAAGTCTTACAAATTGGTATTCCCAAGTTACAAATTCTCTATTTTCACGAACGTCTCGGTATTGACATCCCCCGAGCAATTGGCGCAAAGGTTGCCTTAGCAATGGGTAGCGATGTAGTGGCTTTTGTAGACGGTGATATGGTAGGAACTTTTGCTGATAGTTTAACAGAACTTATTGATGGAGTATTAATTAAACACTTAGATATGGCTTTAACCAACTGTTATCCCTCTCCGCCCCGTCACATAGAACGCTATAACCCTACCTTCCAATGGAGATTAAACCTTAATAAAGAACTAGGTTTAGACAAAAAAATAAACTTAGCAACTCCCTCCCATGGTCCCCATGCCGTTTCACGGCGTTTTTTAACCACTATACCCCTCCGCGAATTAGCAATCCCTCCCGTAACTATGGCATTAGCAAGAATTAACAAACTTAAGATTGACGTGGCCACTACAATTCCCCATTATCAATTAGGCTCATCTCTTAAAACCAATGTTCATGGTGCTAAAATTATTGAAACTATTGTAGGTGATTGCCTAGAGGCAATTAGTGTTTTTCAAAATACCCCCCGTACACGCCAGTGGCAAAATAAAACCTATACAGGTTATCATAGCGAACGACGCTTTGATGTATTAGACCATTTTCTCACAGGAAATCCATTATGTTTGAAATGACTCCTTAGCAAAGCGTTTTTTTGTTATGACAACAGGACTTTTTGGGGCACAACTAACTTATGCAGATAAAGAAGGCCTACTTTATAAAAAGTAGGCCTTCTTTATTACTGAATCCAAACGTTCGCAATGGCAGCAAATTCTTCAATTGATAAGGTCTCACCACGGCGAGTACCATCGATGCCTGCTTTGTCTAAGATAATCTTCAGCGTTTCTGCAGGTACACCTGTTGTTTTCAGAGTGTTGGACAGGGTTTTACGGCGTTGAGCAAAAGCAGCCTTGACAATTCTAAAAAAGACTCTTTCATTTACTTCAACCGGGGGCTTTTCTCTTACCGTACAGCGAATGACAGCCGAATCTACAGCTGGCGGCGGAACAAAGGATGCAGGTGGTACTTTGAACATAATTTCTGGTTTCGTATAATACTGGACGGCTACAGATAATGAACCATAGTCTTTCGTACCAGGTACAGCCACCATTCGTAGAGCGACTTCTTTTTGCACCATAGTTACCAATACATCAATTGGCATCCGTGCCTCTAACAGCCCCATAATAATAGGCGTAGTAATATAGTAAGGCAAATTAGCGACCACTTTATAACGAGGTGCCATTACTTCCTCAGCGATATTAATCTTTAAAATATCTCCATGGACTACGCGAATATTTTCATAGCCTTCTAGAGTTTTTGCCAATACTTCAATGAGTCGTCGATCAATTTCCACAGCTGTAACATTGGCTCCCGCTTCTGCAAGACCTTGCGTTAAAGTACCAATGCCAGGACCAATCTCTAGCACCGCATCTCCATCTGTAATATTAGCAGCCTCGACAATACTGCGTACCACATGTTCATCAATTAAAAAATTCTGCCCCAATTTTTTGCTCATACGAATACCAAATCGTTTTAGGATATGGTACGTAACGTCTTTATTTGCTATAGTCGGCTGTTTCATCGTATGCCTCCAAATTTAATTCTACGGCTTGTTCAAACTCATTACGGGTTACGCCGTAATGATTCAGTCGCTGCAAAAAGGTTTTCGCATTGGCATAACCAATACCAAGTTTGGCTCCTAAGATTGCCCGCCTAGCTGAAGCATCCTTCGCACCGCTTAAACCCCAGTTCATAATGTCTGCCCAAACAAACTCTTCACTTAGCTGCCACTCTAAATAGCGCACCTTCGAAAGTGCTGCACGAATGGCTTCACCAGATGCTTGTTCTATACCAATATCATTTTTTGCCATTGCATCCTCTTTAGGAACAAAAGCATGCTTCGCCTCGGGAAAACGTTGGCTCAGAAATTTACGGATTCGCTCACCAGCACTATCTGGATCCGTTAAAATAATTATGCCCCGTTTTTTATAAGCATGTTCAATTTTTTCTAAACTATGAGCTGATAGCCCAAAGCCACCTGTCGAAATGCAATCCGCATCTACAGCCCGCTTTACCGCGTGTATATCATTTTTGCCTTCCACAACAATAACTTCTTTAATCAATTCATTTACCTCTTCCAGATACGTTCTCACTACCGCTAATGGTATTTCAATATAAAGAATGTAGAAACTATTTGAACCACAAAGACACAAAGAACACTAAGAGGTTTTTCTTTGTGTCTTTGTGGTTAATAACTACTATTTTAATATCCTTACTATAGTATCAAAAAAAGAACAGGGAGTATACCCCCTGTTAGTCAAGAACATAAACTTTTACTACGCGTCTACCAAATCTCCAAGCTTCACTGTCATCTTCCATACATAAATCAATACGGTTACCAACAATAGCACCACCAACGTCAGCAGCCGTAGCTAAGCCATACCCCTGTACATACACCTTGGTTCCAAGAGGTATGACATCAGGATCCACGGCCACAATACCACGGCGAGCTTGTACGCCGGTTGCCGTTATACCAGCCGATGATCCATCCGTTGGCAGGTAAGCACTGGCCTCCATTGCTTCTACTCGACTAAATCTCATGGATCCCCTGGATGTTTCAATCATATCCCGAGTACCCACATGAATGACCTGAGGTTTTGGCGCCTCTTTAATCTTCTCACTAACTTGTTCAGCACTTACCTCTACACCATCAGCAAAATGAATACGAACAGTAACGGTTTTAATACCATCCTGTCCGTCTTCTACAACTCTCTCTACACCCTTTTCCATTGTGGAATCAGGCTGACGAACTACTGTAAATCGTTCGGGTACGTCGCGTTCAACAACTTTTTCCGTTAACGATACAGCCTGAATCACCATATTTGCTTCTAACTTGGTCTGTCCATCGGGAATAAGCTTAGTATTTTCTTTTTCTAGTCCCAGACTTTCAGCCAATTCTCCTATCGTAGGTTTAGCAGTAACTAGTACCTCTGTTTTTCCTCGATAGGTCATTGTAACAGGCACAGCACGATATACAGAAATCACGCTGCCATCAGCCAGTTTTGCTGTTGACAGACGATATTCGTCTTTGGATCCTAAATTTATTCCGGCTTGAGCTAAAACCTCTTCCGGTTTACTATGTAATGTGCTAATCATCATGGTGCTGCCATCAACGGCAATTTGAACTTTTTTGTTGGCAAACATGAACCCTGTCGCCACCAATAAAACAGTGAATAGTGAGAGAAGTAGGGGTAGCATCTTTTGTCGAAAAATAATTTTTTTCAATTCAATTTGACGCATAAAATACCTCCTTTTCAAACGTTTGAGTATTATACCACGAGTTTCATTTATTGTCCAATATTATTTTAACTTTTATTAATTATTTTGCTAAATTATATAGATTATTTGCCAAAATGTCCTTATTTATGCATGAATTAGAAAATGGTCATCTTAATCCTTAAAATTAAGAAATCGATTAAAACTAACCTCCTTTTCTAAAACAAAAAGTGGGAATACTCTCTATAAAGATATTCCCACATAAGGTAATTTATTCTGTTAATTTCTATATTTTAAATAAACTTCTTATGTTCTCTCGGTTTGCCTTAGCTAATACAGACAATTCTATACCACGCAAATCGGCAACCTGTTGGGCAACTAACTTTACATAAGCAGGCTCGTTCCTTTTCCCCCTATGAGGATGTGGTGTTAAATAAGGAGAGTCCGTTTCCACTAACAACCTATCCAGAGGAACCGTTGCCGCAATTTCTGGAAGCTTTGCAGCATTTTTAAAGGTAATGGGACCTGCAATAGAGATATAAAGCCCCATCTTTAGTACTTCACGGGCCATTTCTAAGCTACCAGAAAAGCAATGCAATACACCTGGCGCTCCTTTGGCTTCCTTTTTCAAAATATCTAAAATCTCTCCATGTGCATCACGGTCATGAATAATAAAGGGTACACCCGTTTGCCGCGCAACATCAAGTTGACGAATAAAAACCGCCCGTTGCACTTCCCGAGGTGATAAATCATAGTAATAGTCTAAGCCAATTTCACCAATCGCTACAACTTTATGTAACTTTGTCCACTGAGCGAGTTGTTCGTAATCTTCTTCCGAAGCGTCTTTTGCGTCATGGGGATGGATGCCTACAGCTGCATAGATATTTTCATACTTTTGTGTTAAGGCTATAGAACGAGCCGAGGAAGCCATACAAGCACCTACATTAATGATTCCTGTTATACCATTTTCTAAGGCTCTAGCCACTACTTGATCACGATCATTATCAAATTTTTCATCATCAATATGAGCATGAGAGTCAAATAACATAGAAAAACAACTCCTTTATTCTAGTTGACAAAAGCGCCTATTGCAGGCGCTTTTGCTTTTTTATGTAAATTTATCCGATGACTAAACCGATCTAAGACTCCCATCTTCATCTCGTTAACAGCCTGTAATATCCTGCCCTCTGCTTAGGATAACAGTCTGTAAAACTCCAAGTAAGTTCGCTCTAAGGATTTTCGAATCCAAGATTCACTTATATAAATGGGAGTTAAGAGCGGCTAAGTCTTGGATAAGTGCGACTAGGGTTAGATGGAGTTAAAACTCCATCTGAATCAAGTCTTCTTTATTTCACTTTACTGCCAGCTGGCATTTCGGGGGCAGTGACAACAATTAGTTTTTCATCACAAGAAGCAGCAAGTACCATACCACGGGATTCAATTCCTCTAATTTTCGCCGGTTTTAGATTAATTATCATCACTACACTTTTTCCTACCAAATCTTCTGGTGCATAATGTTTGGCGATTCCTGATACAATGGTGCGTTGTTCCGTACCTAAATCTACTGTAAGTTTTAAAAGCTTATCAGCCTTTTCCACCTTTTCAGCTGCTAGTACAGTAACCACTCTAAGATCCATTTTTGCAAACTCTTCAATTGTTACTTCAGGTAAACTATTTGTAGCCTCTGCCACCACATTTGTTTTTGGTTTTTCTTCTGTCTTTTCCTCAACTGGAATTTCAGCTACTTTATCCTCAATCCGTGGGAAAATTGGTTCTGGTTTTGCTACCACGCCATTGATTGGAAGTTTCCCCCAACCTTTGACATCCTCTAAGGATACGGTTTTAAAGTCAGTAGGAATGCCTAGCTGAGCCCAAATTTTAGGCCCTGTAACCGGCATAAAAGGATAAATAAGAACTCCTACGACTCTAAGAGTTTCAGCCAAATTGTACAATACCGTGTTGAGACGCGCTCTCTTAGCCTCATCCTTAGCAAGTGCCCATGGTGCTGTTTCATCAATATATTTATTGGTACGGCTGATCAATGTCCACACTATTTTGATGGCAGCATTAATATCCATGCCATCCATTAACTTTTCATACTGATTTACAGTACTTTTTACTAGCTCTGCCAGGGCTCTGTCAACTTCTTCTACATCACCAGCCGGCTTAATAACCCCTTCATTGAAGCGGCCAATCATATTTAAAGTCCGATGTAATAAATTGCCTAAGTCATTGGCCAAATCTGCATTTATACGGTTAATTAACGCTTCCCGCGAAAAATTTCCATCCAACCCTAATGTAATTTCTCTAAGTAGAAAATATCGGATGGCATCTGGACCAAATTCTTCAATTAAAGCCACTGGATCAATTACATTACCTTTGGATTTGGACATCTTATCCCCTTCCATGATTAGCCAGCCATGGCCATATACCTGGGAAGGTAGTTCAAGATCCAAAGCCATTAGAATAATTGGCCAAATAATACTATGAAACCGCACAATTTCCTTGCCTACTAAATGTATATCTGCTGGCCAGAATTTTGTAAATTTCTCTTGGTCATCAAGATATCCAGCAGCGGTAATATAATTAGTTAAAGCATCAAACCATACATAAACTACATGTTTGGTATCAAATGGCACGGGAATGCCCCAATCAAAGGTAGTACGAGAAACACATAAATCTTCTAGACCACCCTTAATAAAATTGAGCATCTCATTTCGTCTAGTGATTGGCTGAATAAATTCAGGATTACTTTCAATATAAGCAAGCAATCGATCTTGATATTTAGACATACGGAAAAAATAGCTTTCTTCTTGTACCATTTCTACAGGACGACCACAATCCGGACATTTTCCATCTACAACCTGACGTTCAATCCAAAATGTCTCGCAAGGCGTACAGTACCAGCCTTCATAAGCAGCTTTATAAATGTCACCTTTGTCATAAATCTTTTGGAAAATAGCTTGTACTACCTCATGATGGCGTCGTTCTGTTGTACGGATAAAATCATCATTAGAAATATTAAGCTTTTCCCATAATTGCTTAAAGGAATCTACAATTTTATCAACATAAGCAATCGGAGTAACATTTTGTTCCGCAGCTTTTCGCTGAATTTTTTGGCCGTGTTCATCAGAACCTGTAAGAAAAAGAACCTCGCAACCATTCAAACGTTTGTACCTAGCCGCTGCATCTGCAATTGTTGTCGTATAAGCATGACCGATATGTAAACGATCACTAGGGTAGTAAATTGGTGTTGAAATATAAAATGGTTTTTTTTCCATAGCTTTTAATAGCCTCCTTATATTGTGTAACATAAACTAATTATAGTAGTAAACTTTAGTAAATTCCAGATTTAAAAGACCAATTCCCCTTTACTTATGTAAACTTATATGTATTACACTTAAAATTCTTTACAATAATATTTCATGCCATAATTCGACATTTAAATTATTTTTTTATATCCTTTTAAGATGATCCTATTTTACCAAAAATATACACTAATGTCGAATGATTCTAGTCTCTTTCCACCGTTCCCCTCATTATGACAAAATTCTCTGGAGTATTGTACAACATATTTACTGTTATGGTAAAAATAGGTTGACAGCTTGTATAATTTTTGGTAGTATTTAGTTAGACATAAATTGTCGAATGTTGTTGTAATGAGAGGAGAAATCAATTACTATGAAATCAACTGGTATTGTAAGAAAAGTGGACGAGCTTGGCAGGGTCGTTATTCCAATTGAATTACGCCGTACACTCTCCATTGAAGAAAAAGATGCTCTAGAAATTTATGTAGATAGCGATCGTATCATTTTGCGCAAATATGAACCAGCTTGTTCTTGTGTGTTCTGTGGTAACGCTGATGAAGTAACGGTCTTTAAAAATAAAAACATCTGTAAAGAATGTTTAGATGCTATGACAGTAACAAAAGCTGTTTAAGATCTATAAGAGGTTCTATAACCTCTTATTTTTTTTGTCCAAAATTAAAATTACTCCAATGTAGCCTGGTAGACTTCTCTTTTTGATAACCCTCTTTTAAGTGCAATCGTTTTGATCGCTTCTTTTTTAGCTACACCTGTTTCCATTAGTCTTATGACGGCTTCTTCTAGTGTAAGTTGTTCCCCGTCTGCCTCTTGCAGCTCCAAATCTTCATCACATGTTTGTCCACCTACAATAAGAGTAAATTCCCCCCTAGGATCATTTTCGGCAAAATGCACGGCTAAAGTCTCTAATGAGCCTCGAATAAACTCTTCAAATTTCTTTGTGAGTTCTCTAGCTGCTACTGCTGGCCTCTCGCCAAATGCCCCACTAAGTTCTGTTAATGTTTGTTTTATCCGATGGGGCGATTCATAAAACACCATCGTATAAGGATTGGCAGCAAAGCTGGTTAGTAATTCCCGACGTTTTTTTTTGTTTTTTGGTAAAAATCCGATAAACGTAAACATTGTTGTATCTAGGCCTGAGGAAACGAGTGCTGATAAGGCGGCATTCGCTCCAGGTAAAGGCACTACCTGGATACCTGCCTCTATCGCTAATTGCACTAAATCAGAACCTGGATCTGAAATTCCCGGCAAACCAGCATCACTTACTACAGCAACATCTTCTCCTGTCAGTAAGCGTTCTATTATCTCAGGACCTCTTGTCACTTTGTTATGTTCATGATAGCTAACTAGACGAGTATGTATTTCGAAATGACTTAACAATTTGCGAGTATGACGCGTATCCTCCGCGGCAATGACGCTAACTTCACTAAGTACCCTCACTGCTCGGTAAGTCATGTCTTCTAAATTTCCAATCGGCGTAGCGCACAAATACAACATACCAATTTTCTCGACCAAATACTTTCACTTCCTTTTATGGTATAGAATAGTAACTAAGGCGTACACTTCAAGTTTTTTGAACCGCAGAGGCGCAGAGGATGCAGAGAGAAATTTCAGATCTCGTAATAACGCCTGTTTTGGTGTGCCCACTGCGGCTCAATTATTCCTCAATACATCCTTAAAATCAGATTTGCTCTGTAGGTGCTAAACGAGAACGAGTAATGGGTATATAGCTACCCGTTACTCGTTACTTTACTATCTATACTCTTTATAATACTTCGTTATTTCTTCACTATAGCTGCCATCAGATTTGTAGACAATTAGCGGTGGTAATACCTCAAGGCCTGGATTTGCTCCTCGTATGCCTTCTACTAAGAGCATGGTCGGTTTTTTATCAATACTACTGTATACAAGTTGTAACCTTTTTGGTTCAATGCCGGCCTGACTCATTATCGTTAATATTTCCGCCATACGTTCCGGCAAGTGAACCATAGCAAATCGTCCACGGCGATATTTCAACAAATAACGAGCAGCATTTATAACATCTTCTAACGTAGCAGTTACTTCATGCCTTGCCATAGCCACTTTATCATTTGGATTTATGTGACCTCCGCCGACTGGACGATAGGGTGGGTTAGAAACTACCAAATCGTAACCATCTGAGGAAAATATATCTTTCACTTTACACAAGTCACCTTGCATAATCGTTACTTTCTCATCTAATTTATTTAAATTAACACTGCGACTTGCCATAGCAGCCATGGATTGACTCAATTCTAGGCCAATTACATGTCCAATGCCTCTTGTTGCCAAAATTAGAGAAATCACACCAGTTCCTGTCCCCAAATCTACCGCCTTTGCCCCTGGCCTTACAGTAGCAAAGTGGGATAACAGCACCGCATCTAAAGAAAAACAAAATTCCTTCTCATGCTGAATTATCTTTAGATTCCCAATGAGCAAATCATCCAATCGCTCCTCTAGGCCTAATACCACTTGGTTATCCATTGTTATCCTTCTCAACAACCTCTTCCCATGGAATAACTACCGTATTACCACTCGAAAGCAATACCGCTGCGTTTTTTTTGGCTTGGTTGACAGATGTGACTTTGCCTTCTCCATCTATCGTAATGACCTCACATCCAACAACCGGAGGGGCAATTTTTTTGCAGCAAGGTCCATAGGAGTCATTTTCATATTTTAAGCAACACATTAAGCGTCCACAAATCCCCGATATCTTTGTAGGATTAAGAGAAAGCTTTTGATCTTTAGCCATTCGAATCGAGACGGGCTCAAAATCTCCTAAGAAAGTAGAGCAACATAATGGTCTGCCGCAGCAGCCGATTCCTCCCATCATTTTCGCTTCATCCCGTACACCAATTTGTCTAAGTTCAATGCGAGTACGAAATACAGCTGCTAAATCCTTGACTAAATCACGAAAGTCAATACGTCCTTCCGCAGTAAAATAAAAAATAATTTTGTTTACATCAAAAGTATACTCTACATCAACTAATTTCATATTGAGACCATGCGTTTTTATTTTCTGTTCGCAAATAGAAAAAGATTCCTTTTCCTTTGCCCTATTTTCCTCTACCTTAATGCTATCCTCAGCAGTTGCTTTACGCTGCACTGTTTTTAACGGGGCTACAATCGCATCCTCGGTTACTTCTCGTGGCGCAATTACAACTTCACCATATTCTAATCCTCTAGCAGTTTCAACAATTACAAAATCCCCTGCCACCAGCATAATGTCACCAGGTGCAAAATAATAAACTTTGCCAGCTTTTTTAAAACGAACACCTACTACTGTTTCCACCTTCAAACCCCCCTTGCCAAATCATATATTTTTATCAGTAACGCTTCACTTGTAAGCCTTGTATTTGCATTGGCCTGAAAGGCTCGCCTAGCAGCTTCCACTACTTTAATGGCTTTCGTTAATTGACTTTCCTTCCACCGATCAGCCTGTTCACTCAATTCTTCCACAATATCTATATTAAACACAAATTGCTTGCCTTGCCCCGTTACAAGCAATAGTATATCACGCAATATATAGGTTAAATACCTTATTATATCTAAAATTTCGTTACGCTCCATTTTTTCTAATTTAGCTGAAATATCCCATATCTTATCAATACCGCCATAAACTACTCTTTCCATTATCTCCATTGCCTGATTCCGCAGGGTAAAACCTTCTGGTTGAAGCAATGCAATTGCAATCCCCATACGGCCGGCACTAAGGCGAGCTGCCACCTCAGACTGTCCTGGCAAGTAGCCTTTGTTAATTAACGCTTGGACTAACTCATCATCCATTAAAGGCTGAAAAGAAATCACCATACAGCGAGATAAAATAGTAGTCAGCATCATATCTTTACTTGCAGTAGTTAATATAAATATAATTTCTCCTGGTGGGTCTTCTAGCACCTTCAATAAACTATTAGTTGCTTGCGTGGTCATTAACTGAGCATTGTCAATGATACACACCTTTCGCTGGCTAATATAGGGCGCCAACGAAACTTCATGCTGCAAATTCCGAATCTGTTCAATTTTAATAGTTACCCCATCAGGGACAATTGATAAAAAATCAGGATGACTATCATAGGACATTTGTAAACAAGAAGGACACTTACCACAAGGTCGTTCTTCCTCATTATTACATAATAAAGCCGTTGCCAGTACTTTCGCAACCATACTCTTACCAATACCAGTCGGTCCAGCAAGTAAAACAGCATGAGGCATACGTTTGCTTTTTTCCATATGACGCAATATCGCTACCTGGTCCTTATGTCCAATTACATCATTCCACTCCATACTGCACCTCTACATATATAAATCCACTAGCATGCCACGAATTGCGTCTTGCTTCGCTAAGATATCCAGCTTCTTTTCCTGCCCTTGGCGCACATCTTCAGTTAAACTATCTAACGTCGCATCCACTTTTTTAATGATGGTATACACTTTCTGTCTACCATGGCGATCCCAACCTTGTTGCGATTGTAACGTATACATACGTCCTACCGCCTCACCAACAAATTGCCGTACTACTTCACGATATTTTTTAAGTTCGGAATAGGTAGGTACTTCACCTAATTTTTTCCCTTGATTGTCAATCTCCACCAATAAGGCGTTTAATCTTTCTCGAGATTGTCCATCCTGATTTTTGAGCAGGTCTGAGGCGAAATGGCCTTGAGATGTCTCGGTCTTATTCGTAGTATCTCTCTCCTGGAGAGATGGTAACTGAGGAGCACCCAACGTATTAATTTTCATATAGGTCAGTCACTGCCTTTCACGCTATATTGAGCCACAATTTACTAGAATTACAAAATAACATTTGATCATTTAAATTATAATTGTTTTACAGTAAATAATCAATTTATGCTTTTATTACTAGTAAAATAACCTATTTTCACAAGAAAACTATTTTTTTGTGAAATATTGACTCTCATTACCAATTATCGTATACTAATTCCAATAACTTTAGGCACAATATAATATCTTGTTTTTTTATGGAGGAGTCTGCAACAAGACTTCTCCATGATTTTTTTTAGAAGGAGGGTATTTTATGAATCCAGCATTGTCCTTTTATGGTGCCATCACGATCTTCATCCTTGTCTATGCCATGATCATCCTAGAAAAGTTTAATCGTACAGTGATCGCCATGATCGGTGGTCTAGTTATGATACTTGTAGGTTTTTTGAGCCAGGAAGTAGCGATCAAAGATGATATTGATTTTAACACGTTAGGATTACTTATTGGAATGATGATTTTGGTGTCCATTACGCGTCGCAGTGGTATTTTTGAGGCGATTGCAATCTGGGCAGTACAAATAACAAAAGGCTATCCTATTTCCTTACTGGCATTACTTTCTATCATTACTGCCGTTGCTTCCGCATTATTAGATAATGTTACTACAGTACTACTCATCGTACCAGTTACCCTAACATTAACAGAACGTCTCAATATAAATCCTATGCCTTTACTTATTACCGAAATACTCACCTCTAATATTGGAGGTACTGCCACCTTAATCGGTGATCCTCCTAATATTATGATAGGCAGCGCCATTCACCTAACCTTTACCGACTTTATTCTTCACTTGGCTCCTATTGCCTTTTTGATCTTACTAGTTACCATTCTTCTTTTGCTGCTATTTTATCGCAAACAATTACAGGTCGAAGAAGAACACCGTTTGCAAGTATTAACCTTATCTTCTAAAGAACAGATTAAAGATTGGTTACTATTGAAACAATCCCTATTTGTACTCACTCTTACTTTAATTGGCTTTCTGCTTCATGGTACGCTGCATCTAGAATCTGCAACCATTGCAATGACAGGGGCCATGCTACTTATGTTAGTTAGCCAGGAAGAGCCAGAAGATATTTTACTACATGTAGAATGGCCTACCGTCTTTTTCTTTACAGGACTTTTTATCTTAGTAGGTGGTCTTAAATCAACAGGCGTTATTAAAACCTTAGCCCAGTGGGCCTTAGCTTTCACAGGCGGCCAAATTGAATTAACAGCTTATTTAATCATTTGGCTTTCGGCTATCGCTTCCGCGTTTATTGATAACATACCCTTTGTTGCTACTATGATCCCTATGTTACAAGAAATGAGCGCCATCTCAGGCGCTCAGATGGAACCCGTTTGGTGGTCACTGGCTCTTGGTGCTTGCCTTGGAGGTAATGGAACCTTAATTGGGGCTTCTGCCAATGTCATCGTGGCTGGTATTGCAGAAAAAAATGGTTATCCCATCTCTTTTCGCCACTTTTTATTCGTCGCTTTCCCCTTCATGATCTTATCTATTATCATGGCTCATATTTATATTTACCTACGATATTTCTAGTATCTACATTTTACCTAATTTGCGAAGCTCCCAGAATAAGAATATACCTGTCAATAAAGCAGAAGAAAGATCAGCGATTGGGCTAGCCATCCAAGCTCCCTTGAGCCCTAATACTTTTGGTAAAAAATACAATAGGGGAATAAGTATAATTAACTGTCTCGACATACTAAGCACAATGGAGTAACCTGCTTTACCAACAGCTTGGAAGTAATTCGCCCCAATAATTTGAAAACCAATCACTGGCAGCATGCATAAATTAATCCGCATGGCTTCAGAACCAATAGCAATCAGTTCAGGGTTATCATTAAACAACATAATAATTTGTTTATCAAACACTTGAATGATTATAAAGCCCACAGTTGAAAGCAAAGTTGCAGCCCATATACCTATTTTTAAAGCCTTCATAACCCTTCCATAGTTACCCGCTCCATAGTTATATCCAATAATTGGCTGTAACCCCTGACTGATTCCAAAAATAGGCATAAGCATAAGCATTGCCATTCGGTTAATAATGCCAATGGAAGCAATGGCTAATTCTCCACTATATTTTAATAAGGTAAAGTTAAATAAAACTGTCACTAAACTAGCAGCGATCTGCATTAAGAAAGGTGACATACCAATCTTAAAAATATTAATCACAATTCTTTTTTCTAATCTAAGATTGACAGAATGTAATTTCAGCAAACTTTTCTTTCCCAAAAAATAAACTAATACCCACAAAGCCGATACCCCTTGAGACATTATTGTCGCCAAAGCAGATCCGCTGATTCCCAGATTAAAAACAAAAATAAATAAAGGATTTAACAAGGTATTAAGCACTGCTGAAATAAGAACGGTAGACATGGCCATTTTAGGATTTCCCTCAGCCCGCACAATATTATTCAAACCAAAACCTACATACATAAAAGCACTACCAAGAACTATAATCCTAGTGAAGTCCCTCGCATAGGGCAACACCGCCGGTTCAGCACCTAAACTACTTAATATCGGATCTAGAAATAATAGTATACAGGCTGTGAAAGCTATGGAGAGTATCATGGACAGAGTAAAAGCATTGCCTAGTATTTTTTCGGCTTCTTGTTGTTTTTGTTCGCCAATTCTAAGAGAAACGGTAGCAGCCGCCCCTACACCTACTAACATACCAAAGCCCATTAAAACCGTCATAATGGGAAAAGCGATAGTCACTGCGGCGAGACCAACTTCACCCACGCCACGACCAACAAAAATGCTATCAATTACATTATAAAAAGCATTTACTACCATTCCCGTAATGGCTGGTAGGGAAAATTGCCAAAGTAATGTTGAAATTTTCTCTTCCCCTAATGATTTTGAACGGTCCATAGTCCCTCCATTTTTAAAATTGATCTATTTTATTATACCATTAATTCTCAAACATCATTCCTTTTTCCCCATGGACCGCTACTACTTACATTGGGTTTTGTCTTTTTAAAACTCACTTTTTTATTAGCCAAAAGGTGAATGCTATAGCTTGCTAGCATTCACCTTTTTCATAGCTAATTATGTAGTTTGTTCCTTACTTTTGTACTCACGACAAATTTCTAAAATTTGAGTGCAGGCTTCATCTAATTGGCCATCATAATTACGAACGATATAATCACAATCCTCTGCACATTTAGAATCTAATTGTATCTGTTCTAGAATTTTTCTTTGTTGTTCTTTATCACTTTGAATCGGTAAGCGTTTTTCCAGCTGATACATTGGACAATCAATATATACAGTGACGGCAAAAGGAATGCGGTGTTTAATTTGCTGCGCACCATTCCAATCTAAGGTTACTACACAGTCTTGTGTTTTTGCTTTCTCGACTTCTTCGCGGCTAAGACCAAAAAAAGAGTTTTTATATAATACACTTTCCACTATATCAACTTTTTTAAAGTCCTCTTTTTTCACAAAATAATACGCATCCTCAGGTTCACCGATTTTTCTTGCCCGGGTTGTATGAGAGCGAAGTCTATGCATACTAGCGGTTTCTAATCTCTTCTCTATGGTTGTTTTTCCACATCCATTTGCGCCAAGTAAAACAATCAACATATGGCCTTACCCCCTATCCTATATATTGTCTACTATACCATACTACTAGCCAATATATCCTGTACCTTTTGGTATACTTCTTCATGGATTTGTGCCACAGTTTTAAGTTTTTCATCTTCAATACATTGGATTTTATGCCATTGATACTTTTGTGCGATAGCGCAGTAATTAAAATAACAGTGCTCTAAGTATTTTTCATCTCTTTCATGAATGTCTGCTTTTTCCTGCCCTTGTTGTTTTGCCCTCTCCTGCCTAAGGATAAGACTATATGCTGGCGGCATATCAAGAAACATAACTGCATCAGGAATCGGTAAACCAAATTTAATAAATTCCAGGTCCCATAGCCAATCTAGAAAAGCATCCTTTTCCTGCTCATCAATAATTTTTACCGCCTGATGAACCATATTAGACGTAGTATAACGGTCCGCAATGATAATACCACCCCGACGATAAAACTCTCCCCAATCCTGCTTATAAGACGCATAGCGATCTACAGCATAAAAACTTGATGCAGCATATGGATTCACTGCATCTGGACTATCACCAAACTCGCCATTTAAGTACATTTTAATCAAAGCAGAAGATTTGCTTTGATAATCAGGGAATGTCACTTTGCGGACACTTTTCCCCTCGGACACCAAGCGATTGTACAATTTTTCAGTCTGTGTTGCTTTGCCACAACCATCTCCAGCTTCAATAATAATCAATTTACCATTCATTTAATCCACCACTTTAATCGTTTTTAGCGTATAATCTTCAGGCCCTGATACGTGCATGCCACCTTGTTGCAGTAATTGACAGTAATCAATAATTTCCTGAGTAATCCTTTCCCCTGGACAAAGCAAGGGGATCCCTGGAGGATAAAAGGTAATAATCTCTGCACAGACCATACCTACGGATTGAGTAAAATCTACCATGCAAGTGTTTCCGAATAAAGCATCACGAGGCGATAACACCCCCTGTGGCGCTGTAGGATAAGGAGCTTTGATACATTTCTCTACTAATGAAAAGTCGTAAGGTTTTGCATGCTTTTCTGCCATATCCTTCAAAGCTGTCACCAATGCATTTACTTCGTACTCCCCATCCCCTAAGGTAATTAAAAAAAGAATATTATATAAATCCGATAATTCAGCTTGTATTTTGTATTCATGGCGTAGTATCCGCTCAGCTTCACCGCCAGTTAAGCCTAAACCTTTCACGGTAACAGTAATCTTCGTTGGATCTAAATCAAAAACACCTGGTTCCCCAACCTTTTCAGAACCAAAACAATATAAACCAGGGATTTTATTAATTTCCGCCCTTGTCCAATTGGCTAAGTCAATTGCCTTTTCTATCAATTGAGGCCCTTCTAAAGCCATCTGCATTCGTGCTACATCCAACGATGCCAACATAATATAATTGGGACTTGTCGATTGAGTTAGCTGCAGCATTGCCTTTAAATGGGGAACCCGTACACGTCCTTCTCGGCAATGAACTAAAGAACATTGGGTTAGGGCACCAATAATCTTGTGGCTGCTCTGAGCACAAATATCTGCCCCCGCATCTAAAGCTTGTATCGGTAAACGTCTGCTAAAACGAAGATGAGGACCGTGTGCCTCGTCTACCAATACTACCATATTATTTCGATGTACAAGGCTTACAATCCTTTCTAAATCCGTAGCTACACCATAGTAAGTAGGGTTTATTACCAATACCCCCTTTGCATCAGGGTGTTCAAGCACCGCTGCTTCAACCATTTCCGGCGTAACCCCCATAGCAAGCCCCAGCTCATTGTCAACTTCTGGCTGTATAAATATAGGAATTGCACCGCTTAATATAATTCCGCCAATGATAGAACGGTGAGCATTACGGGGTACGATAATCTTCTCACCAGGACCTGCAACGGCCAAAATCATGGCATAAATACCTCCGGTAGTACCATTAATAACAAAAAAACTATGATCAGCACCATATAACTGTGCTGTTAAATCTTGCGCATCTTTTATACAACCATGAGGTTCATGGAAATCGTCCAATTCTTCCATTAAAGCCAAATCTAGAGCTAAAGCATTTTTGCCAATTAGTTTTTCTAATGCAACGTGCATACCTTTGCCTTGTTTATGCCCTGGTGTATGAAAAGGAATGACTTCCTCTTTAACATAATGTTGCATCGCCGCTAGTAAGGGTGTATCCGTTTGCCTTAAACGCAACTATCTCGCCTCCCTTAAATAGGTAATTTTCCACCTGCATATTATACCCATTTAGCGTGAAAAATGACAGGTAAGCTGAAATCTAATTTAGTTTACTCCTTTTATTCCTTAATTTATCTTCATACATACTTTTATCAGCTTCTTTAAACAGCTCTTGTATATCTAAGTTCTGTCCTGTCTGGACAGCCCAGCCAATTGAAATGCGCACGACTTTCCCTTCCATAGCCCTATCTAGTTGACACTCTTTCAATTTCCCCTCAATTCCTTGGCTCACTTTTTCTACAACTAGAGAATCTGCCTCCGGCAATAAAATTACGAATTCATCGCCACCAATACGAGCCACCCTATCTCCTATACGGCAAGCTCGACGTAAGGCAGTTGCTGCGGCAACAATCAATGCATCCCCGAAAGCATGTCCTAATGTATCGTTAACAATTTTTAGCCCATCAACATCACAAACAATGATGCCTACCGACTTGTAATGTCTCGATGAAATACGCTGCATTTCTTCTTCAAAATAGGTACGATTATAAAGACCTGTAAGAGAATCATGCATACTCATATAGCGTAATTTTTCTTCCATAAGCTTACGCTCAGTAATTTCCTCCTGGGCTTGTTTATAAAGCACTGCATTATCATAGGCAACAGAAGCTAAGCCAATAAAACGTTCTAACAAGAATTTTTGCTCCTGGGTACATTCCCAACCTGGCTCGTTAATGTAAATATAAATGACACCAACAACTCTTTTATCCGAAAATAGAGGCATTCCAATAAAAACTCCACCACTTTCCATATTGTGGCTAGATCTAGAATTTGTCCTTTTCTGATAATCATTTATGATAATGGTCTCACCCGTGTTAAATACCTCACCAAGAAGGCCCTCATCTTTATACCGAATTTCGCCTAGATTATCTTCTTCCTTTCCAACGGCAAACTTAAGCTCGGCCTCTACATTACCAGGTTTTAGAAGATACAAACTGCCACTTGCATTATCAAACAATTTCACAGCCTGAGTCACGATCATAGCCAACACATCATCAAGATCTAAACGATTTAATAGTTGCAGTGATACTTCATTTAATGCTAGTAAATATTGATTTTGTAAACTTAGTTGAGCATCCATTGCCTTGCGGTCTGTAATATCAATGACAATTCCGATAATACTCTTGATGTTCCGTTCTTCATCGTATACCACGGATGCAGATAATCGAGCCCAAAAAATAGTTTTATCTTTTCTAATATAGCGCCGTTCTATATGATATTCCTGCTTCTTATTCTTAATCATTTTTTTTACTTGCTTTCTCATAACTGATTTATCATCAGGATGTGTTACCTGTTCTAAGGTAATATTATATAACTCTTCCATGGAATATCCTAACATCTCTACAAGTTTTTGATTGGCATAAATACAGTGACCACGATCATTCAGCATTCCAATTCCGACTACAGCATTGCTTAAGATACCTTGCAATTTCTCTTCACTTTTCCCTAATGCGATCTCCGCCTGCCTTGCGAGTAAAATCCTTTTTATACGATACTTCAAGACGTTCCAGTACACAGGTTTTGTTAAATACTCACCGGCTCCCGCTACAAAGGCCCGCTCTACAGCTTCTTCATTATCATAAGCAGTAATTAAAATAATGGGGGTTTTGCTTCTTTTTCTTTCTTGCTGCAAATATTCACATACAGCATAGCCATCCACCTCTGGCATAATTCCGTCCAGGATGAGCAAATCAGGCCCAATTTTGTCAAACATCTCAAGAGCTTCTCTACCGTTCGCAGCTTCGTAAACCTTATAGCCCCAAGAGATAAGGTTGTTCCGTAATATTTGACGTTCCAATTTACTATCGTCGGCAATTAGAATTTTAAATTGATGATTCATGCCATCCATCCCTTGTAATAAAATACTCTTCAATTAATAAGATTTTACGGTCTTATGACATATTATAATTGTTATATTATAACAAATACCCACATAAATCTACTATAATCCATTCATAAGATGAATAAAAAATACAAACTAAAAACTACATTTTGTTAATTCAACGAAAAAAAAGTAATAGGAATATACTCTACGTATCCCTACTACTTTAAATTTACCTTAATAATAATCTTTGTACCTACAGTTAATTCTGATTTAATTGTTAGTTCACCATTCAAAAGGTTTACTCTTTCCTGCATACCTAGTAAACCAAAACTTTCACTACCAAAATTATCTACCATCTCAAAACCTTCGCCATTGTCTTCAATGGTAGCGAACAATAAATTTGAACGAAATTCTATCACAAGGGAAATTATACTCGCTTTGGCATGCTTCTCAACATTTGTAACGGCCTCTTGAAAAATTCGAAAAAGACCGGTTTCCACATAAGAATCCAACCTTCGTTCTGTACCCAATACTCTAACTTCAGAGATAATTCCACTTCGTTCTTTGACCGCATCTAAAAAACGCTTCATTGTCGGTATCAAACCCAAATCATCAAGGGTCATCGGGCGTAAGTCGAAAATAATTTTTCTTGTTTCTTTTAAACAAACCCGCACCTGTTCCCGCAAATCCGTTATTTCTTTTTTAGCCCTAATTAAATCAATATCAATCAGCCGTTCACAAACTTCCGCACGGAAAACAATATTTGCCATAGCTTGTGCTGGGCCATCATGAATTTCTCGAGAAACTCTACGTCGTTCTTCCTCCTGGGCCTTAATTATCTTGGCCCCAAACACCTGGCTTTGTTGTAGAGATTCGATCTGCGTCACAACGCCGCCCATTTGCTCCCCTAAATACCCGAGCACCGCTCCGACCTGGGTTGTTAATCCCTCTGCCTTCGCCACTGTATTTTTTAAAGAGCGTAATCTAACTTCCAGTTCATCTCGTTGACGCCGCAGATTTTGTTCTTGCGCTCTGGCTACAGCCAACTGAATTTGATAGCTTTTAGCATCATCATACACCGCTTTAATATCTTCTTCAGTAAATACGCTAAAATTACGACTTACTTCCATTAACTTAAGTCTAGAACGCCGTTCCTTTTTTTCTAAATCATCTACTGTAAATATAATGCTAACGGTTTCTTGCTTGATACGTTCTACGTCCTTTTTTATATTTTCAACTTCATTGCGAGCAGCTTCGTAAATATCATAGATCTGCGTTTTCCCATTCTCGACAGCGGCAATTGTATTTTTAACAATTTTATCAAGAGTGTTCATGTCCATCTTTTTAATACATCCACCTTATCGATTCATTCCTCTTTCCAAATTCGACATTTTTTTAGTTTAACCTGTAATTACTAATTCTGCAATAAAAAAATAAAAAAGGGATGCCGAAGGCATCCCATCTTCATTTTGATTTACGCCTTATCCTTGATTTCTTCCCACACTAGAATAGGAGTTTTAGAAAAACCATTAAAAACGGTCGCCGATGCGGAGGTATATGCCCCACAATTGGGCACTAAAATCAAATCGTCAATGGCTAGCGGAGGCGTCATTTTGTCCTGGAACATAATGTCTAAAGAATCACAGCTCGGTCCTGCAAAGGTAGCAGGTATATTCTCAGCCTTTTTAAATGTCTCTAATTCAAAATCCCAATGATCAAAAATAACACCAGAGAATGTGCCATACAACCCATCATCTAAAAAGTACCACTGCTTGCCATTACGTTTTTGTGTGCCAATGACACGAGTAATCAAATTAGCTACCGTACCGCAGATAAAACGCCCTGGCTCCGCCCATATTTCCGTATCAGGGAAATATTTCTCAAGTCCATCTCGTATGGCTTCTAGCATAGCAATAATATCAGTAGTCTCATTAATAGCTGGAATTGGGAATCCACCGCCAATATCCAGAATTCGCAGTGCAAAACCAGCTTCCTTCGCTTTATCGAACAGGTCACGGAAAATTTCTAACGCTTCCATATAAGCATCAGCACTAGAAGATTGACTGCCTACATGAAAACACAAACCAGCAACATCAAGCCCTTGCTTACGAGCTAATTCTAGAAGTGGCAACACATCTTCAGGATGGGCACCAAATTTTTTATTTAAATCTACCAAGGCATTGGGATTGTCCACTCTAACTCTAAGTAATACAGTACCACCAGGTATCGCCTTGGCCATTTTGCTAATTTCGCTTTCACTATCAAAAGTAAATTTATATACACCGGTATCTTTGGCTACCTTAAGCCCATTGGCTGTTTTCACAGGATTGGCATATACCATACGTTCTGACGTTATGCCCATCTCTGTTAGAAATTGCATCTCGCCATCAGAGGCCACATCAAAATAGGAGCCTAGTTCAGCCAGTTTCCGGATAATTGCTTCATGAGGATTGGCTTTTACCGCATAATGTAACTTAACCCCCGGTAAATAATTCGCCAAAAAAGAATAATTACGTTCTACTTGCTCTGATGATACTACCAATAAAGGAGTATCGTACTGCTGTGCCAACTTTTCTACAGCTGCCTTTGTTAATTTGAATGAACTATTCATATCCCTCTCCCATCCTGTTTGTTATTTTTTTGCATTTTTTGCTCCTATTTAAACAGCAAAAAAAGCGACCGATTTGATTGTATCATACACTAGCAAAAGTGCAATAAAAAAATTAGTAAAAACAATAAAAAACTCCCACAAAACTGTGAAAGCTTCTTAGTTTACCAAACTTCACTCAATAGAAGGTATTTAGCTCTGTAATTAAAGAAGCAGGCTGAGCTAGTTTTTCTTTTATCTTGCGTCTTATTCGCTCAATCTATACCCTATAAAATAAGCATCTTATGATATGATATATCTATACTATTTTTGAGGTGATACCGTGAATATACTGCAATGTAATAATGTCCAACTCATTCTAAATAGACAATCCATCTTACATAATATCTCCTTTTCGGTACAAAAAGGAGAGCGAGTTGGTCTTATTGGGCCGTCAGGATCAGGCAAATCCTCTCTCTTTCGCCTTTTAAACTTACTTTTTAGCCCAACACAAGGTGAAGTATTATATAAAAACAAAAATACCTTAGACTATGCCCCTACAGAGCTACGACGTAGCGTTAGCTATATTTTACAAAAACCATATTTATTTGGTGCATCTGTACAAGAAAATATATTTTATCCTTATCAATTACTTAATCAAGAACCTAACCTAGATGAGATACGCAACTATTTATTGAAAGCAAATTTACCAGAAAATACCCTAGAAAAAAAGAACACCGCCCTATCAGGCGGTGAGCAGCAACGTATTGCATTGATTCGCTCCCTGTTAATGAAACCAGAAGTTATATTACTAGATGAAATCACAGCGGCCCTGGATGAGGAAAACACTCTGCTTATTGAAAAACTACTCATTCATGAGCAACAGGCTCACAATACAACCCTATTATTTATTACCCACAATATTTCGCAAGCAAAGCGTTTAGCGCAAAAGATTCTCTATCTTGAAGCAGGTACTATTCGTTTTTTTGGTACCAGTATTGATTTTTTTTCACAAAAAGGAGAAGCCCATGAATAATCTATCTCTTATTCTAACCTTTAGTTTAGTACTTCTATCTCTCGCTTTATCTTATAAAGAGAAACTTGGGTTAGAAAAAGACATGCTCATTGGCAGTCTACGTGCAGTAGTACAACTAACTCTTATCGGTTTTGTTTTAAAATTTATTTTTGCCCTTGATGATTTATTCTTTACAACTATTATTCTAGTGATCATGGTCTATAATGCTTCAACCGTTGCTGCGAAACGAGGGGCAGGTATTGAACAAGCCACGTTGATATCCTTCGCCGCCATCTTTACTGGTCTGGTCATTACTCTAGGTGGATTAGTTAGTTTCAAGGCCATTCCTTACGAGCCGAGTCAAGTCATCCCCATTAGTGGCATGGTCGTAGGTAATTCAATGGTCGCTACTAGTCTTTTATTTAAGAACCTCCTGAGTAATTTTCAAACGAAACGAGAAGAGGTGGAAGTCAAACTCTGCCTAGGGGCTCCACCGAAAGAAGCTTCCCTCTCCCTAATCAGAGACAGTATTAGAACCGCTATGCTGCCCACTTTTGATTCTATGAAAACCTTAGGAATTGTCCAACTCCCAGGGATGATGACAGGTCTAATTTTAGCAGGAGTTGCTCCAGAAACAGCCATCAAATATCAAATTATGGTTGCCTTCATGCTTGCGGGTGCTGTAAGCATATCTTCCTTTGTTGCCAGTTATTGGGCTTATCGCAACTTTTTTACTAAATTTGCTCAGCTAAAAGAAATCTGACTTTTTGTACTAAATTTTGAACCACAAAGACACAATGCCACTAACGTGGCACACAAAAGGGGAAAAGATATCTTAACCGCAGAGGCGCAGAGTGCGCAAAAGTGATTTATAACCCTATTTTTCTCTGTGTCCTCTGTGTCTCTGTGGTTCAATTATCTATGCCATAAAACTTCTGGCCCAATATCCTTGATGCTTTTACAGCCTGTCAGAATCATTGCAGCTTTTAGCTCGCTGGTATATTTTTCAACGATAGTTTTAACGCCTTCTGTACCGCCGCCATAAGCACCAACAATCAGCGGACGGC
This sequence comes from Pelosinus sp. IPA-1, assembly GCF_030269905.1. Lineage (NCBI taxonomy): Bacteria > Bacillati > Bacillota > Negativicutes > Selenomonadales > Sporomusaceae > Pelosinus > Pelosinus sp. IPA-1. The sequence goes on from NZ_BSVC01000009.1 coordinate 179,848, forward strand.
CAATCAAGACTCCATCTGCACCTAATGCCAAGAGTTTTAATACATCGGCTCCAGAACGCACACCACCATCAGCTAAAATGGTTATCCTTCCTTTTACGGCTTTAGCAATTTCAGGTAACACATCTGCTGCACCTGGGGTATGATCTAACACTCGGCCTCCATGATTGGATACTACAATCGCTTTTGCTCCCACTTCCACGCATTTGATTGCTTCGTCTGCCGTCATTATGCCTTTAACAATGAAAGGTAATTTGGTAGACTGTATTAATTCCGTAAGCTCCTCTTTGGTTTTCGGTCCAACAGGTTGTCCTTTTAAAGCCATCGTAATAAGTCCCGCCCCATCAAGGTCTACTCCTAAAGCTATTGCACCCGCTTTTTCCGCTAATTTGAAAAGCTCTTTAATTTCTTTTAGATCAAGGCGTGGCTTGATAATTGCGATTCCTTGCCCTGCAAGGCGAATTGATTGCAAGCCGTCTTCATACAGGCTAGGGTTCGCGGGATCACCAATCCATCCTATACTTCCAGCCAAGCTACTACCTTCTACAATCGCAGAAACCATTTGCAGTTCATTTAATGCATCCCCGGCATTAATCACTGCTCCAGTAATCGGCGCACCCATGATTGGAGTTTTAAACTGATGATTAAACATTTCTATACTTGTCTCAGGCTGCAACGCACTATGTATCGTCCGCATATTCAATTTTATATTTGCAAGGGCTTTTACGTTTTCTGCGAAAGCCTCTCCCGTCCCAGTGCCCCCCATGCCAGGGACTTCTCCTGCGCAAACTTTTCCATTACAAATAGGACATACTCGGCATTTTCCAGCCATTTTTTTCTTCGCGGTTTCTTTGATTGTTTTTACATCCATAATATATCCCCCTCTAAGTAACCATTTTACTTTTTATTCCTTAGTACTATAGTACATCAAAGTATCCATAAAATTCAATTAGCAAACTTTTAAAAAGCTACTATAGAAGCGCCTTTTCTTTTTTATATAAAAAGACTTGATGCAGATGGTTTTTTAGCCCATCTGCATCAAGTCTTTTATATATTAAAGCAACCCTGTGCTTATACAAACCCCATATGCAACAAACGCTGCAAGGAATGGACCAAAAATAGGCACCCAGACATATCCCCAGTCAGAACTGCCCTTTGTAGAAATCGGTAAAATTGCATGAATGATACGAGGACCAAGGTCACGAGCAGGATTTAATGCATATCCGCTGGGTCCGCCTAAGCTTAAGCCTACAGCCCAGATGCACATAGCAGCTAAATAATTGCCGAAGCCAGGTGCCAGACCAGTACCAGTTACTAATTTACTGCCAAAAGCAGTAAGACAGATAAATAAGAATGTAGTGGCTATAAGTTCGCAGAGAAACGCGGCCATATCATTTTTGATCATTGCGCCACTGGTAAAAGTACCTAAAATAGCTCCTTTATCTTCCGTAACTTCCCAGTGAGGAAGATACGCCAACCAAACCATAGCAGCACCGAGCATAGCACCAACTACTTCAGCTATCATAATGGGAATCGCCACGGAAACCGTATAAGCACCGGCAAGTACCTTAAATAAAACGAGTGCTGGATTTAATTCCCCCGCACCACCCAGCGCATTGCTAACAAATGCACCGAGCATTACGGCAAATGCCCATCCTGCTGTAATCGTAATCCATCCGCCACCTAATACACTAACATTTGCTCTCGATCGATTTAAATTGACATTCGCACAAACACCACATCCAAAGGTAGTCAGGACTGTCGTGCCCATAAATTCCGCTAATACCAGTGACATAAACTTAACTCCTCCTCATACTCATTTTTTTACCTAGATAGTAACAAATGCCTCCTTTCTCTCTAAGTTAATTTGTTACTAACAGTTACTATTATCAGTTGCAAGTTATATGCCAAGATCTAAGAGAAACTAAAATTGATGCGATTTTTCCTTCCACTAAGCTTGCCGCGCGCTATTTAAGGATTACACCGTATATTTTTTCAACCGATAAATTAGGTACACTTAATTTATCACAAGCATTTTAGGAATTAATTCCCCGTAACGGGGAAATTTGCTCCAATACTAAGTACAGATAAAATCCCTCTAATAAATTTGTTAGAGGGATTTTATCTGTATTATCCATTTTCAATATTCTTATCGATACCATATTTTTGTGCCTTAGCTGCCACCGTTTTATGTGTTATACCAAGGACTTTACCTGCCGCAGTATAACTACCATATTTTTGTAATGCTGCTTTAATAACTTGTTTTTCATATTCTTCTAGAAGGAATATATCTCCTTGTACTAGAGAAGTAAACATTGGCTCTGCTTTATTGTCAAATTTACTTTTTGTATTTTGGAGAATTGTCGGATGTAAATCACTTAATTCAATGTACTGGTTATCTGCTAGAGCAACCACTCTTTCAATTGTATTTTTTAATTCCCTCACATTTCCTGGCCAATCATAGCTTATTAATGCATCCATAGCAGTTTTTTTAATTCCTAATATCCCCTTACCAAAATCTTTATTAAACTTTTTCAGAAAGAAATCTACCAATAAAGGGATATCATCTTTTCTTTCTTTTAAAGGCGGCAGCGATACAGGAATAACATTCAAACGATAATAAAGATCTTCCCTAAAACGTCCTTCCTTTACCATAACCTCTATATCTTGATTCGTAGCAGCTAGAATTCTAACATTAACCATTATCGTTTCTTCTCCACCAACTCGCTCAAAACTACTGGTTTGTAAAATCCTGAGCAATTTCGTCTGCATGCTCATTTCCATCTCACCAATTTCATCTAAAAACAAAGTTCCACCATCTGCCATCTCAAATTTTCCTAGCTTTCGCTTTATTGCTCCTGTAAAAGCACCCTTTTCATGCCCAAATAATTCACTTTCCAATAAAGCCCCTGGAATGGCGGCGCAGTTGATCTTTATGAAAGGCTGTTTTGCTCTTGGGCTAGCTAAATGGATCCCTTCAGCGACCACTTCCTTGCCCGTTCCACTTTTCCCTGTAATTAAAACCGTAGATTGAACTTTAGCTGCTTTAGCTGCCAGTGCTATGGCATTTAAAACCTGTTCATTCATGCCAATAAACTTTTCAAATGCCGAATCCATTTTAATCCTTTTAATAAAATTTTTCTCTGAGGACTGCCCTATATACTGATGGGGATGCCAGTTTGCTTCTTTTTCTTTTGCTAGCTGCTTTTCCATACTTTCCGTTTTCAATTTGAGTATTTTAATTTTTTCTTTTAAGCAATTCACTTCTCGATCATCTTTCATTAAGATAATATATCCTATCTCTACGTCGTCAGCAATAATTGGCCTTATTACATATTGTAAGGGGACTATAGCAGGAGCGATACTCTTTGATAGATCCCGATTCTCCCACACATTAGAAGCCACTTCACTTATGTGTTTTCCTTGTAGCTCTTCGCTGGATCGCTGTACTAAACTTGAAAAAACAGCATTTACAAAAACAATGTGCCCTTTTTGGTTTAACAAACCAACTCCATCCGAAATTAACCCTAAAATACTATTAAACCTTCTACTTAAATCACAAACCTGTTCTTCTTTGTTTTCTAAGAATTTAACCATTTCTTGAACTGCATCACTCGAATAATTTTCCTTGCTGGAAATGAAGACTTCTTCATCTTTCCTTACTTGTAACCCAACAAGTAAACCAAAATCTGTGCTCGCTATGTTTTTATCATCCTTGTAATTTATCGATAATTTTGTTTTATATTTTAGCTGCAGCCGATGTGCTTCCCGTACAACTAGGACAGCAAAATCGGCATTCAATCCATTTGTGTGTCCTATAATTGCCCTTTGCATATAGTTCCTCCCACAAATCATATTCAACACCTACACTCCCATTATATGGGTTTCAATCTACTATAATGTTCTCCATTCTCCTACTTTCTCCTGTCAATTATCTTCTTACTCTCTAGTATTGGATACTATCTAACCGATAAAAAAAAGCTGTCACCCTCAGATGACAGCAAGCCTGGTTATATCCTATTTACTGATTCCGATTTCCTCATCTGTTAAATAACAAGCTGGATCCGACTCCCAAAAGTTACCGGTAGCAGCTTCAGCACGGGCGCGGAAATTACCATTACAAACCCTTAACCACTTACAGATACCGCAACGGCCTTGCAGTAAAGCCTTGCGATCCTTTAAGCCCGCTAATATAGGGTTCGATTCATCCTTCCATATATCTCCAATGGAACGATCACGAACATTACCAAAAGTGTAATTTTGCGTAAATTGATCGGAATGCACATTCCCCAGTGGATCCACATTACCAAAGGCAATACCAGAACGATTGCCACCATTGCGCATCATTAATTCCCATACTTTTTCCGCACGGACAGGATCATTTTTTAATGATTGCAAATACAAGTATACAATATCGGCATGATTATCAACTGTCAGGATTTCACAGGTTTTATTAAGTTCTACTGCCTTATTCATGATGAGATCCATCGCCTGGCGAGACTCTTCATGGGTAACATCATGTTCCATCATTTGCGAAGCTCTACCCGAATACACTAGGTGATAAAAACAGACCCGAGGAATCTTTTCTTCTTTAATAAGCCGAAAAATATTCTCAAGATCATGGAAGTTATAGCGGTTAATGGTAAAACGCAATCCGACGCGCTGCCCAACTTCTAAACAGTTTCGAATACCTTCTAACGCCTTATCAAAAGCTCCTGCCTTGCCACGAAACTTATCATTAGCCTCACCTAATCCGTCAAGACTAATACCAACATAACCTACATTTAATGCTTTAATATCTTTTGCTAACTGTTTATCAATTAAAGTACCATTCGTAGAAAAAGTAACACGTATGTTATGTTTATTCGCATGTTCCACTAATTCAAATACATCAGGGCGGATTAAAGGTTCTCCTCCTGACAATAACAATACCGGCACCTTAAAATCAGCACAATCATCAATGAATTTTTTGGCTTCTTTTGTTGTTAATTCACCTTCATACTTTTTGCCGTCAGAATCAGAGTAGCAGTGTACGCACTTTAAATTACAGGTTCTAGTAATATTCCAAGAAAGTACTGGCCCCATACCATGAGCAGCACCATGGCGTTGTCCATGAACACCTGGAGCATAACGAAGTTTATCCCCAAAATTTTCTGTATCACAAAGCAATTTGCTTACACCTATCATATCTTCACTTCTTTTCTTAAATATTTTTATTATTAAACGATTAATACTATTTTATCATATTTGATCCTTGCATTATTGTAACAGTCTTATATGGCAAATGTCTACACCCAGTATTTTATAAATACTCTAGCACTATATTACAACGGCACTCAGTACCACTTTACAGCTAAAATTCCTACATACTCTTTTAGAGCTAAACTGATATCTAGAAGAGCACTTGCTGAAGGCCATAATTGATGAGGCTGAAATTTCCGTTCTACATTGGTCTGGTAATCTGTTGGATAAGGCGTGACAGCTATATCAACTTTATTAAACTGCAGGACAGACCTTTCCATATGAAAAGCCGATGTCACGAGAATAGGCTGTTTAAAATCATACTGTTTTATTAATTCTTTTGTAAATTTGGCATTCTCCGTTGTATTTAAGCTTTTATTTTCTACAATTATTTTCTCCGCGGGCACCCCAAGCCCGATTAAAATCACTTTAGAAATATCGGCTTCACTACCCGTTGTCTCTAGCACCTTTCCCCCTGACACAATAATGGGAATATGAAGTTTTTGATAGAGCTGCGCGCAAGTTAAAAGACGGTTAGCAGCAAATCCGGATAAATGACCTAAACCATATACATTCGGTGTATCTAGAGTTGCACCGCCCCCCAGCATAATAATCACATCTCCACTTACAATCTGGGGAGGTTGATATGTACTTTCTAAAGAACCGATAATCCGATCACTTACAAAGGGAATAGTACTTAAATAAAATAGGAATGTCAGTAGCACAACCCCTTTTGTAAATACAGATTTTTGACGATATAATAAAAGACAGAATAAACAAAATCCGACAATAAAAATCCCTGGGGGAAACAAAAATGTACTATATAGGAACTTAATAAAATATATCAATTTTCTTTTCCTCCGTATTTCACACAAATTTTACTCTTAATTGCTATTATAACTCTCATTCTGTAACTTGCATAAGAAGAATCATAAAATAAGTTACCTATTCTTCTAAATTACTTTGGTAATTTCAGTTGAACATGTATAATAATACATATACTTTATTTTTAGATTCTACTATTGCATTTTAAATTCCCAAACGATCGCTATAAAATTAGAGGAGTTGATTCTTATCGCTAACAAAATGATTTCCGTAAACGATTTGACACCAGGGTTGATTCTTAGTGATGCCGTCATTACTCCTAACGGAAAAATTCTGTTGGGCAAGGGAAGCACAATAAGCCAGCGGACAATCTCATTATTAAGTATGTGGGACGTAAATTACGTCTTCATTAATATAGAAGATGATCACGATCCGTCAACACAAGAAGCAGCCCAGCCGAAAACACCGCCTTCTTCATTTTTTGTTTCTCCAGAATGTATCCAGTTTTTACAAGAATATGATTCAATTACAACGTCGGCTGAGAATTCTTTTGATTTTGTACGTAGCAAAAATAAGGTACCCGTCTTATCTCTTAAAGATACTTCTTTTGCTATTTATTCTTCAATCCTTACAACAGGACCTGCTCTTATGGATTATTTATTAATCAATGACTTTCAACTGGCTACTAAAATCTCTCACCATACCGTAATGGTATCCTACATTAGTGGCTTAATCGGCCGACAATTGCATTTTAATGAAGAAGAAATGAAAGCATTGACCTTAGCTGGATTGCTTCATGATATTGGCAGAATGGTCGTTAGTACTGATAATCTCCCCGAGCCTCAATCTCATACGATTAATGGCGCAAAGTTACTTAGAAGTGTAAAAGGTATTCCCGATGAAATTATCCTCAGCGTACTACAGCATCACGAATACCTAGATGGAACAGGAGCTCCTATGGGAGTTGACGGTTCCAAGATTCATAAATATGCTAAGATCATTGCCATCGCTAATATTTTTCATAAAAACGCTTATCAGGAAGAATATTGCAATCCATTTACTGCTCTTAACGTCTTATCTCACGAAATGTTTGGCAAGCTAGATCCTTCCATTTGTCAATTATTTACGCAGCAAGTCCGTGATTCCCTTGTTAATTGTAATGTTATCCTTAGTGATAACCGAGAAGCAACTATCATTTTCTTCCCTGCGTCTAACTCTAATATTCCAATTGTACGTACCACTGACGAAAAGCTTATTGATCTTTCCACAGAAAAGAATATTACTATCCTCCGCATGTGCACCCCAGATTATGTACCAATGATCTAAAACAATGTACATAGTAACGCAGAGAAAAACAGGCATTATCACAATGCCTGTTTTTCTCTACCCTCTAGAATTTATCTTCCAACTTTAAGGCAGTACATTCTTAATCATGTTTTTAACATTGTCTGGCATATCAATACTAGTTGTAAAATTTACAAACCCCTTTTGCGGCGCTGCTTCTGTAATGATCATAGCGTCTAGTGGCTTATAACCTAATATATCGACACCACCAAGTGAAGAATTATATAAGGCTTGATGAAAATCAATGGTTACCTCGTTGCCAGTAATTTTCACTGCTAAGCCTTGTCCCGGATTTACATTACCTACTAACTTAGTTACCATAGCCAAGCTTACTTTAGAAAAAATCCAGGATACAATCGGCTTATCAGGCAATTTTTTATCTAAAATTTTCAGCTTCATCACAGAATAGTCCTTATTATGTTCAAACTGTTCCACACGGCATATAAAAATAATGTGCCCTGCTGTTTTTGTTAATGCTGTAATTTTTATTTTTTTATCGTCTAATGATGTAATTGACAATTCCTTGACCTGGCCATTCCCCTCTAACATAGCTGCCAGCGATTGATTTATTACATCATCAGGAACTGCGACCTTTCCCTGCTCTAAGTTGGTAAAAGTCTGTAGATCCCAAGTCTCTTTTAAAACAGAAATTACAGAAGACATATCCGGTATTTTTAGATCGATGCTCCATCCCTTCATATTATCAATTACATTGTTTGAAATGATGGCTGGCATATCTATCATTTTATAACCCCCTATAAACCCCACATGTTTCCAATTCATTATATATAAATCATATCATCTATGCAATCATGATTATAAATAAGAAAAACGCTACGCGTCCTTTTTGAACCACAAAGACACAAAGGTCACAAAGGGGTTCATTCCCATCTTCTTTGTGTGCCGCGATAGCGGCATTGTGTCTTTGTGGTTCAATCTTTTTAACTAGAAACTTATAAATTCTGATACCATAAAAAAAGACTTGGCTTGTGCCAAGTCCCCGGACGCAGGCAGAAGCCTTAGTCGTCCTTCACTTGGAATCAAGAAAGTGTTATACTTTCTGATTCCGTAAAAAGAAGTTCCGACTAGCGGAACTTCTTTTCTTAACCTTCTTTATTGACTCTAACTAAGAATTGTCTTTGTTTTTGCTGATTCGTTGTTATAATCAGGTGGAACCGTTCGCGATAACTTTACCCAGCGAATAATTGAGTCAACAAGAACAACGATTACTAAAACAAACATTACACCACTTACGCCAGCTAGAAGATAATTTTTTGCTGGCAAATATGTATTAAAAATGTTCATATAATCTGCAGTAAATGTGACAGTTGCCAAGAAAATCATTGGCATGATTGTGATCCAGGCATATCGCCCCCGGCCCATACGAAAGAGCATTGTCGTACCAATTGCAAGAGTCAAAGTACCTAATAATTGATTTGAAACACCAAATAAAGGCCAAATCGTGGAAATATTACCTTGTAGTACTAGATAGCCCCAAGCAAAACAAATCAAGGCGCTTGTAAAGATAATTCCAGGCCACCAGTGAGTATTTTTGAGTGGTTTATAGATTACGCCGCCCATTTCTTGTAATAAATAACGACCAACGCGAGTACCGGCATCAATCAGTGTTAGAATAAACAATGCCTCAAACATAATACAAAAGTGATACCAGAAGGACATTAACGATTCCATACCAGGTATTTTCGAGAAAATATGAGCCATGCCAACCGCCAAAGAAACGGCACCACCCGGACGGCCTGTTATATTTTCACCAACCATTTCGGACAAGTGAGGTAATTGATCAACTACTAATCCCAATTTGGCAAAAGCCGCAGGAGTTGAGTTGATTGCAAAATAGTCAGCAGGATTTAAGCTTGTAGCAGCAATCAATGCCATTAAGGCAACAAAGCTTTCTACTAACATAGCACCATAACCGATAGGAAGAATTTCTCGTTCATTTGTCAACATTTTCGGTGTTGTACCAGTACTGATTAAAGAGTGAAACCCAGATAACGCACCACAGGCAATTGTAATAAAAACAAACGGCCAGGCTGGACCGCCAATAACGGGTCCGCCCCCATTGACGAATTGACTAAATGCAGGCATTTGAATTTCAGGTCTAACTACAATAATACCAATTGTCAAAGCTGCGATTGTACCAATTTTCATGTAGGTACTCAGATAGTCTCGAGGCGCTAACAACAACCATACTGGCAATGCAGCTGCAAAAAAGCCATAAAAGGCTAGCATAATAGATAATTGCCTTACATCAAATGTAAAATATGGTGCCAAGGAAGAATGTTGTATCCAAGGACCAACAAAAACAGCTGCCAAAACCAACAAAACACCAATAACGGAAGCTTCTTGAATTTTACCAGGTCGCAGCCAACGTAAATAAATACCAATAAAGATTGCAATAGGAATCGTCGCAGCAACAGTAAATGTACCCCAAGGACTGTTGTACAAGGCATTCGCTACAACTACAGCCATACCAGCAAGAGTAATAATTAGCAGAAATAAGACCGCAATCGAAGTACAAAAACCAGATATATTACTGACTTCTTTTTTTGCGATTTGCGCCACTGATAGGCCATTATGGCGGACTGAGGCAAACAAAATCACCATATCATGGACAGCACCAGCAAAAACTGCCCCAATTAATAACCATAAAGTTCCTGGAAGATACCCAAACTGTGCTGCGATTACCGGACCGACCAAAGGTCCAGCACCGGCTATGGCCGCAAAATGATGACCAAAGGTAACCCACTTGTTTGTCGGAACATAATCCCGACCATCGTCTAGACGTACTGCCGGTGTAGCCCGCTCTGCGTCTAGAGTAAGCACTTTAGCGGCAATGAAAGAACCATAAATGCGATAAGCTAGCGTTAGCCAAAGTGCAGCAATAATGACAAGATAAATACCGTTCACAATAAACCTCCTCCTATTTTTTAAGTTATATATAAAATCGATTCATATATAACTTACCTTAAGTATTACTGTGGAGGAAACCAAAAACCGCTCAGTGGAACAACTTGGATGGTAATTGGAGGAATATGAGGGTTAAGTAGAAACGATATATTCTATATTAAAGCTGCGTGAGATCCAAGGGTGATGAAATAAAAATAGTAACAAACAGTTTTCTCCTGCCCGTTACTATTTATATTATTGCCGGGTAATAATGCGCACTACTCGTTCGTAAACAAGATAGTCCCACATCCATTTTACAAAGACAACTGCCCGATTCCGGAAATCGATTAGGCGTAAGATATGAACAAAAGACCAAATTGCCCAAGCAAAAAAACCATGAGTCTTAAATTTCCCCATATGAACGACAGCAGCATTACGACCAATCGTAGCCATATTCCCCATCTCTTTATAGACAAATTTCTTAAGTTCTTTGCCCCTAATTATGTTTCTTATATTTTTAGCGGTAGCATCTGCTTGCTGCATAGCAACAGGAGCAACCATCGGCAATGGCCGTTCACCTTGCATACAATGTGCTGCATCACCGATAATAAAGACTTCTGGACGAGTAGGTAGCTGCAAGTATTCATTTACAACCGCTCTACGCATACTAGCTTGCTCCACGTCTAGAGTGTCTATTAAATTGTTAGCTTTTACCCCAGCAGCCCAAATCACGGTGTAAGTCGGAATGACTTCGCCGCCTTTAAGGCTCATACGTTGACCATCATACTCTGTCACTTGCACACACATCCGTACTTCTACATGTTTACGGATTAAGGTTTCTACTGTAATATCTCGTAATTCTTCTGGCATAGTTGCTAATAGCTTATCGGAAGCCTCGACTAGCATAATACGTACTTCTTTGAAATTCATATTATGGTATTCCTTAACCATTACATGATAAATCAACTCGGAAAGGGCACCCGCTGACTCTACACCAGTAGGACCGCCACCAACAATAACAAAAGTTAGTAAAGCACGACGTTTATCTGCGTCTCTCTCATGAGCGGCTAATTCAAACATACGTAACACGTGATTACGAATCTCAACGGACTCATCAAGAGTTTTCATACCAAAGCCATTTTTCTCCATGGAAGCCATGCCAAAATAGTTTGTCATACCACCCGCTGCTACCACTAGATAATCATAGCTAATTTGACCTGTGTTCATCGTAACAACTTTAGTTTCAAAATCTACATTTGATACTTCCGCTAAACGAAAATCTACATTCTTTTGGTCCCTAAAAATAGCACGAACGGGATAAGCAATATCATCCACAGATAATCCAGCAGTAGCGACTTGATACAACAGGGGTTGAAATAAATGATAATTATACTTATCAATAAGAGTAATTTTTACATCATTTTTTGCTAAAGCCCTTGCTGTGCGGATTCCCCCAAAACCAGCACCAACAATAACAACATGAGGCTTTTTGGCCACGGTTTCATTTTGCATATATATGCACCTCCATCTTCTTAGTATAACAATAACATATTCATAAATAAGATTCACTAGTACTTACGGTGAATCTTATTGCTATTTTGTCCTTTTTCCTCAGCCATTCTCACTTTTACTCACTTTTTCGCTATAGCAAAAAGCTATGTCGGTTATAGTTTTTTGCAATGAAATCTGTTTATTTTTTCACATGTCAAATAATTTTTATTTATTTATCTATTTTTATAGATATTTATATATAGGGAGGCTTCCTTTGTTTTCTAAAAGAAAGCCCCTCCCTCACTACTTGTTATGACCTTTTTTCCATTCTCTTCTTAATGATTCTAGCTACATATACACCACTGGCACTGGCTTGGGACAGCCCCCTCGTTACGCCAGCTCCGTCTCCAATACCAAACATATTGGGAATCTGTGTTTCTAGCTCTTCTGTCAATTTCAAACGAGAACTATAAAACTTCACTTCTACACCATAGAGTAGTGTATCATCGTTTGCCATACCTGGGGCAATTTTATCTAAGGCATAAATCATTTCAATTAGATTATCCAAATGACGTTTAGGCAGAACTAAGCTTAAATCTCCAGGCGTTGCAGCAAGTGTCGGTTTAGTAAAACTCTGGGCCAGACGATGTTCATTCGTTCTACGCCCCTTTATCAAATCACCAAATCGTTGTACCAATACTCCTCCGCCTAACATATTTGAGAAAGAGGCAATCCGCTTACCGTATTGATGAGGTTCATTAAAAGGTTCAGTAAAACGATTACTTACTAATAATGCAAAATTAGTATTTTTACTATGCAATTTTTCGTCCCGATAACTATGTCCATTCACAGTAATGATACCATCTGTATTTTCCGCTACCACATAACCTTTGGGATTCATACAGAAAGTACGTACTAAATCCCCATATTGTTTCGTTCGATATACTAATTTGGCTTCATACACCTCATCAGTAACATGTTGAAATACTTCTGCTGGAATTTCAACTCTCACTCCAACATCTACTTGATTGCTAGAAATTGTCATCCCCATATCCTTACACTTTTTAGAAAACCATTCTGAACCGGCACGACCAGGAGCCGCGATCAGATAATCACATTCAATGGCCTCATCACTATCTTGTAGGCTAAGGATAAACTTTTCCCCCTGCTGCTTAAACTCATCTACATGTTTATTAAACAATATGGTAATTTTATCCTTCAGGATTTCATTAATGCATTTTAGGATTTGCAAATTATTTTCTGTGCCTAAATGTCGAACTTTTGCTTGCAAAAGGTGTAAATCATGAGCGATGGCTTTTTTACGAATGGTACTATTTTTAGTTGTAAAAAATTCTGCTGGTGCTCCATATTGCAAATTAATAGAATCTACATAATCAATTAGTTCTTCCACTTGGGCATCCGAAATATATTCATTAAGCCAGCCTCCAAATTCACTGGTAAAGTTATATTTCCCATCAGAAAAAGCACCTGCCCCACCAAATCCTCTCATTATATTACAAGGTTTACAACCGATACAATGGGTCACCTTTTTCTCGGAAATAGGGCACTTTCTTTGGTGAATATCGTGACCTTCCTCAATCATAACTACACGAATTGAAGGATTATTACTTACTAACTCATAGGCTGCAAAAATTGCCGAAGGCCCTCCACCAATAATAGCTACATCATATTTATTGTTCATTATTGACTCCTTCATATTATTATATTTAACTAGAATACATACATAAAACTTGCTTTAAATTTTGCTTACAGAACTCTTCTTACCAATTTTATTGCTCGGAATCCAACAAACATTATAACTCATTTTTTCCGAATTTTATATATAAATGTTTAGTTTTTGTTCGGATTTTTTTATTTTCTTTTGTTTGTGCCCTTTAATACTTTTATTATCTTTTTCTATTGACACAGTCTCTACGTACTGTTATAATTCAGTTAATAAATTTTATATTAATAGGCAATGATGCCTTCGCAATTTATTTTGCGGAGGTTTTTCTGTCTATTAGGACAAAGGCGTCCTAAAGGTATTATTACCTTTAGGCGCTTTTTTTCTTTCCATTTGGAAATATAAAACAAATTATCTATAACAAAAATGGGAGGATTTTAACATGAAAAAGCTATTTACTATTATGAGTACTGCTGTTCTTATGATGTTACTTAGTGTCGTAACAGTATTCGCTGAAGCAACAGAAACAGTTGCCGAAGTCGCTAAAATTGACACAGGTGATACTACTTTCGTTTTACTAAGTGCGGCCCTAGTTATGATCATGACACCTGGTTTAGCCTTATTTTACGGTGGTATGGTCAGAACCAAAAACGTACTCAGCACTCTTATGCAAAGTTTCTTTATTATTGGACTTATTTCTGTACAATGGGTACTTTGGGGTTATACACTTTCCTTTGGACCTGATATTAATCACTTTATTGGTAGCTTTGCTTGGTTTGGTTTAAACGACGTAGGCCAAACAGCAAATGCGGATTACGCAGCTACCATCCCTCATTTAGCCTTCATGATCTTTCAGCTCATGTTTGCCGTTATCACACCAGCTTTAATTACTGGCGCCTTCGCAGAACGTATGAGATTCTCAGCTTTTGCTGTATTCATTCTTCTTTGGGCCACCTTTGTTTATGATCCTCTAGCTCACTGGGTGTGGGGCGTAGGTGGTTGGATGCGTGAAATGGGAGTTCTAGATTTTGCTGGCGGTACTGTAGTTCATATTTCTTCAGGCATCTCTGGTTTGGTAGTTGCTTTATTTATTGGCAAACGCAAAGGATACGGCACGGAAATTATGTTGCCACATCATCTGCCAATGACTCTTATCGGTGCTTCTCTTCTTTGGTTTGGCTGGTTCGGTTTTAATGCAGGCAGTGCATTATCCGCCAACGGTCTTGCCGCTAGTGCTTTTGTTGTTACTCATGTTGCAGCAGCTGCAGCCACGATTTCTTGGGTTTTAACAGAATGGAAAGTCAATGGTAAACCAACAATCTTAGGTGCAGCTAGCGGTTGTGTTGCAGGTCTTGTCGCCATAACTCCTGCTGCAGGTTTTGTTAGTACAGTACCTGCCATTATTATTGGTTTAGCGGGTGGCGCCATCTGTTTCAGCGCCGTTAGTATAGTAAAAGCAAAACTTGGTTATGATGATGCACTTGATGCTTTTGGTGTTCATGGTCTTGGCGGTACTTGGGGCGCCATAGCTACTGGCTTATTTGCTTCTAAGGAAATAAACCCAGCAGGTGCTGATGGATTATTCTTCGGTAACCCAGATTTGGTTGTTACTCAATTAATTGGTGTGGCTGTTACTTGGGTTTTTGCAGCTGTTATGACCTTACTTCTTTTAAAAGTAATTAGTATCTTTATGCAAGTTCGTTCTGATGAAACTCATGAAGATATCGGCCTTGATATCGCCGAACATGGCGAACGTGGTTATACCTATCAAGATTTAACCGCTGGTTCTTCTTTAGCCTTCTCTCTTGCTGCTGATCAATCAAAAGAATCACTAGTAAGCCCTATTCTACAAGCGTCACATTCTAAATAATCAATGGGAAAGGTGGTAAAGTGACATGCAGAAAATAACCAAAATTGATGTTGTGACCCGTCCTGGAAAGCTTGAAGAGTTGAAAGAAGCTTTAGCAGCCATTGGCGTTACAGGTATGACAGTCAGCCAAGTGTTTGGTTGTGGATTACAAAAAGGCCATACGGAAGTGTATCGCGGCAAAGAATATAATATTAATCTTTTAGCTGGTATCAAAGTTGAAATAGTCGTATGCGAAGTACCTGTAACAACAGTAGTAGAAACAATCAAAAAAGTATGTCGTACAGGAAAAATCGGGGATGGCAAAATCTTTGTTTATCCAATCGAAAATGCCGTTCGAATTCGCACTGGCGAAGAAGGGGATATTGCGATCATCGATCCCCAAGAGATTAAATCATAACATTCTTTTACTAGCACTTTCTATTATAACGATAATCCTCCTTTTGAACCTGACAGTTTTAGCTGTCAGGTTCTTTTTTACGTCAAAAATTAGATTCTCTCTATTAGGATTGCATTAACTTTACAATATATTCTATCTTCACCCAATTGACACGCTTTTAAAATCCTGCTATATTCTACTTATAACTTTTATAGTAAACAGGTAGACAATATTTTGCGCATACCGCAGAATATTGTACACTTGTCAAGGACAAAGATGTCCTAAGGAATATTCCTTAGGACATCTTTGTCCTTTTTCATTTAATTTTCTCTTTATGTTACTACTATAAACTAGGAGGAATATGGCATGAAACAGCTAATTATTAGAATAGGTACCTATATTCTCTTTATGATGTTTACTACAACAACGGCCTTCGCAGAAGCCTCGGTATCTAATGAATTTCCCAAAATCGACACGGGTGACACTGCTTTTTTATTAACATGCGCTGCACTCGTTATGCTGATGACGCCTGGCCTAGCATTATTTTATGGCGGTATGGTGAGGGCTAAAAATGTATTGAGTATCATCATGCAAAGTTTTTTTCTAATTGGCCTAATTTCAGTTCAATGGATATTATTTGGTTATACCTTAGCCTTTGGCCCTGATATAAACCACTTAATTGGAAGTTTTTCCTGGCTAGGTCTCGCTACTGTCGGACAAGTGCCGAATACGGATTATGCAGCAACGGTTCCACATATGGCTTTTATGATTTTCCAGGCTATGTTTGCTATTATTACTCCAGCTGTAATCAGTGGTGCCTTTGCCGAAAGGATGAAATTCCCCGCTTTTATTCTTTTCACGCTCCTGTGGGCCACCTTTGTTTACGATCCTTTTGCTCATTGGGTATGGGGCACAGGTGGCTGGCTACGAGAAATGGGGCTGCTAGATTTCGCCGGTGGTACGGTGATCGAAATCTTATCAGGTATATCTGGACTTATCATTGCGATCTTTATCGGAAAACGTAAGGATTATAATACCGAGGTTATTCTCCCCCACCATCTTCCAATGACCGTTCTCGGCGCCTCTTTACTATGGTTTGGTTGGTTAGGTTTTAATGCAGGCAGTGCCTTTGGCGCCAATGGTTTGGCTGTACATGCTTTTGTTACTACCCATGCTGCAGGTGCAGCGGCCACCTTGACTTGGGTAATGACCGAATGGCTATATCATGGTAAACCAACTGTTTTAGGTGCCGTCAGTGGTGGCATCGCTGGATTAGTATCTATTACACCTGCAGCAGGGTTTGTCGATGTCCTGCCCGCCGCTTTTATTGGAGGTATATCAGGCGTTTTATGTTTCTTATCTGTTAGCCGCTTAAAAGCAAAATTCAGTTACGACGACTCTCTTGACGTTTTTGGCGTCCATGGCATCGGCGGCATTTGGGGAACTTTTGCTACTGGCTTATTTGCATCGAAAGCGATAAACCCAGCAGGAGCAGACGGCTTCTTTTTTGGCAACCCTCATCAATTAACGATACAATTAATTGGCATTGGAGCCAGCGTACTCTTCGCAGCAGCCGGAACCTATATGATCCTCAAAATCATCAGCGCTCTTGCTCCTATACGTGTTGATGCCGATCAAGAATCGGTAGGGCTTGATCTTACAGAACATGGTGAACGAGGCTACATCTATCAAGATCTAACAGCCGGATCTCCTCTTGCTTTCTCTGGCAATGAAGACCCTGCGCGAGAAATGACAAACCTAAATTGGGGAATTTGGCCACCAAAACCATAATTTATTATAAAAAGGTGGTAATAATAAATGAAAATGACCAAAATTGACATAGTAACTCGTCCCGGTAAATTGGAAGAATTAAAAGAGGCGTTAAATACGATTGGCGTTACCGGTATGACTGTAAGTCAAGTCTTTGGCTGTGGTTTACAGAAAGGCCATACAGAGATATATCGAGGTAAGGAGTATAACATTAACCTTTTAGCTGGCATCAAAATAGAAATCGTAGTATGTGAGGTCCCTGTCGAAAAGGTAATCGCAACAGTAAAAAGGGTGTGTTCTACGGGTAAAATCGGAGATGGAAAGATCTTTATTTATCCTATTGAAAATGCTATTCGAATTCGTACTGGTGAAGAAGGAGCTATTGCAATCCTAGATCCAAAAGATATAAGAAAAGACTTGGTTTAGGCCAAGTTCTCAAACGTAGGCAGAAGCCTTAGTCGTTCTTACTTGGAATCAAGAAAGTGTTATACTTTCTGATTCCGTAAAAAATATTTGACGTGGCGAGAGTTTACTATCGCTATATCTTTATTTCCTTTTAGATTCGAATAATTATTGACGTTGGAGCATAAAAAATGTACAATGAATCGACAAAAATACTAACTTTCAGCTAATATACATGATTAAGACTTGATAAAGACAGGGTGGATCACATGAAAGAAGAAACATTAAACAAATTACTGACAACAATGGAGAACATTGACCGGCGTCTACACAATCTAGAAGAACTCACTTCCGGGGAACTAAAGAAGATACACGCAACCATCGATCATCTTGCTACGGACAATCAAGATGACCTAATTATTACCCTACAACATATTGATGCAAAAGTAACTGCTATATTGGAAACACAAAAACTTAATTTTGAAATTCTAAAAGTCTTTTCTGGTGATCCAATACAGCACTAACAATCTAATATAAAAAGAAACACACGGTTTTTCCGTGTGTTTTTTTATCTTTTTTGATTTAAAACATCCCAAGCCTCTTTTAACCCTAACTTTAATTCATCTGTAGCTTTTTGAAGCTGCTCAAAAACCATTTCAATTTCAGATAGTTGTTTGTCATGTCCCATCTTCTCTAGCCGAGCTGCACAATCTACCACTGTCTGATTGCCAAAATATGTAGCGGCACCTTTTAAGCGATGAGCACTCATTTTTAGTTGGATGGCATCCTTTTCCGCTACTGCTTTTTCTATATTCTCCATATATTGGGCACCATTATCTAGAAAACAACTAATAACAGCTCTAACAGTTTCTACGTCATCCATGCATAACGTCATGAGTTGCTCCAGATAGGTACTATTCAAGACTTCTTGGTCCTCAGTTGGGTTTATTAAATCATCCTTCACCCCACTACCATACCTCTCTTGATCGATTTTTGTTAATATGGAAGTAAGTAA
Organism: Pelosinus sp. IPA-1; assembly: GCF_030269905.1. Taxonomy (NCBI): domain Bacteria; kingdom Bacillati; phylum Bacillota; class Negativicutes; order Selenomonadales; family Sporomusaceae; genus Pelosinus; species Pelosinus sp. IPA-1. The sequence goes on from NZ_BSVC01000009.1 coordinate 198,770, forward strand.
ATCAAAATCTAGGGGTTTACTTACATATTCATCCAATCCTGCAGCTAGCATACGCTCCCGATCCCCTTTCATGGCATAAGCCGTCATAGCTATAATAGGAGTATGCTTAGTACCACCAGCTCTTTTTTCTACTTCACGAATCGCTGCGGTTGCTTGAATTCCATCCATTTCTGGCATTTGTATATCCATAAAAATTACATCAAAGTGCTCCGTCGAAAATAGTTCTACCCCTTGACGTCCATTACTCGCTAAGGTAACTATATGACCTTGATTCGACAGTAATTTTATAGCCACTTTTTGGTTAATAAATTCATCTTCAACTAATAGAATCTTCAGTGGTTTAATATTTTCATGTTCTTTATTGCTCTCCTGAGAGCCCAGTTCTAAGAGGCTGTTATCAGGGATATTCTTAGGTACAGCAAAGTCAATCGTGAAATAAAAAGAACTGCCTTTTCCTAAGCTGCTCTCTACCCATACCGCGCCATCCATACTTTCTACCAAATGTTTTACAATGCTAAGCCCTAAACCAGTGCCACCATATTTACGTGTCGTCGATGAATCAACTTGTGTAAACTTATGAAAAATAACATTAATCTTGTCCTGAGGAATACCGATCCCCGTATCCCGTACAGTAAATAAGAGTTTTATCGTCCCATCAAGCCGTTGCTTTACATTGACAGTAATGGCAATTAATCCACTTTTCGTAAATTTGACTGCATTATCTGCTAAATTCATTAAAATTTGCTGTAAACGCCTAGGATCGCCATACAATCCCATTGGTACGTCATCCTCAATATGGATCATACACTGTAGACCTTTTTTCCGTGATTTTATCTTTATAAGCCTACCAAATTCATTCATCATATCCTGCAATGAAAAATAAATACATTCCAATTCTAGCTTCCCATCATTTATTTTTGCTAAATCCAATAAATCATTTAACAAACCTAATAGCTTTTCTCCCGAAACCAATACCAATTCTAAACTTTCCCGCTGGTCAGGTTGTAATTTCGTTCCCAATACCAATTTCGCCATACCTAAGATACCATTCATCGGAGTACGAAGCTCATGACTAATAATCGCCAAAAAATTATCCTTCGCCTGGTTTGCATTTTCCGCTTTTTCTTTAGCCTCTCGCAGCGCTTTCTCCAATTGCAGTTTTTCCGTAATATCTTCGGAAATTGAAAAGGATAATATCATCTCACCAACTACCTTTGTTGTCAGATGCACGGATAAATCTTTTACTTCACCGGATGCGAGCCTATGCCGTGTCGTAAACTGATACTCTCCAATCTTAGCATATTGTTCTATATCCTGTTCCACTACATTGTGAGGCGACTCAAGCAATTCGGAAGTTAAGCGTCCAACTAAAGGGATTTGATAAAAGTTTTCTGCCGCTTTGTTAGCCTCCAGTATATGCCCTGTCTTACTTTCGATTATCATCATCAAAGCTTGATGATGATTAAACATCATATGAGCTAGTACTTCAGTCTGCAGTAGTTTTTCTTCTGATTGCAACAACTGTCCTAGGCGTTGCTCCGCCAAAATACGACTTGTAATATTCGATAATACAACGACCCTACCAACTACCTTCCCCTCATGCTCTAATAATTTAGAATTAACCTCATAATAGACATCTCCAAGTTGCATCGTAATAGAATAACGCACAGGGCCATCACCTTGAACCGCTTGTTTCAGCCATTTAGATGTTATCTTTTCTACCGAAATTCCTACTACATCACTTTTTTTAATATTTACGATCTTTTCAAGCCTGTGATTTATGTCGAGTATCCGATTTTTAGTATCAAGTACGACTACGCCTTCGCCCATATTTTCAAATATTATGTTTTTAGCCGTTGGCACTACGGCGACAAATTTAAAAGTAAGAAAACTAGTAACTACTATACATAGAAATGCTGCGGCTATGCTTATCATTGCACTATCCCAGCCTTCATATATAAAAAATCCAATCACATCTAACATAAGCCCTAAGAAGGTTATACTCCAAAACAACCATAATCCATATACAAATTGGTTTCGCCAAATATAGTAAGAAATCGAAAAAGAAGCTCCCGACAGCACTAATAGTAATGTAAGTTCTACATTCATTACGTCTCTCCAAAATCATTTTTTACTCTTAATATAGATTAATTATCTTAAAATTACATCATCCAAAGGATATAGATATTAAAAATAAAAATGGGAACATCTTCTATAGATATCCCCCAAAACAAAATAACCTTTTCTTATATAATACCAATTTTTTTTGCTCGGGCTACCGCTTTAATTCTGCTGTTAACCTCTAACTTACCAAAAATATGGTTTACATGTGTTTTAACAGTACCAATGGTAATTCCCATAGCCAAGGAAATCTCTCCGCTTGTAAAGCCGTTACCTAACATGATGAGAACCTCTCGCTCTCTCTCTGTCAACTGTTCGGTTAGTACTTCGTGTTCTAAAGTTCCTCCAGTTATCTTACAGTATTTATCAATCCCGTCCGCTACCGCTAGTACCAAATCTTCCTTGCAACAAGGTTTCATTAAAAAACGAAAAACATTACCCATATTTACTGCCTGCATTGCAACATCTAAATCTGCAAAACCGGTAATCATAATGCGAACCATAGCAGGCGCCATTGTACGTACAATTTGTAATAGTTCAATCCCATTCATTTCAGGCATGTACTGATCAGATACAATTACAGCAATCGAAGAATCCTTCTTTATTAATTCTAAGGCATCATTTGCATTCGTTGCTGTTATGACATGAGAATATCCCTCCAACATCTTCTTATGTACCAATAGGGCAATACCATCATCATCAACCAATAGGACTTTAGCTTTTTTCATGATAACCTCCCTATATAGCTACTTTTAAAAGCTATATAGTAAAAGAATTTGTATTTTTATGCATTAACCAACATTTACTATATTACTACAATTTTGAGTTAAAATCCTGCCTCTTTCGACAGGTTTTCATATTAAAATTGCATCTTTTGTAAGTAGTAAAGAGGTTTTGCCATTTTTTGAAGATATTCCTTGGCTTTTTGCCATAAAGTCGTAACAATAGTTTGTTGATCAAAACTATTTAGCTCAGCCTTATCGTCTACCATGCGATTTTAAAACGATCTCCCAGATCAATCTTCGATACAATTAAAGACAAATTAAATGGACTGAGCACTGTGTAATACAGGATTCAGTCCTTAGTAGCTTAAATAATTTCGTTTAAATTTTATGGACGCTTTACTATCGCGGTTCTATTTATTCGTTATATAGTCTAAAGTTGTTTCAATCGTCTCGATTAACACGACGTAGATTATGCCCCTTTATTTCATTGTACAGCATATATTTATAGGACATTTGCGTGCTTAGTATGATTTAATATCAATTATCAATAAACTCTATGCTCCAATTATAGCGGCTCGTATTCTCATCTTTTACATAATGAAAATATGCAGCAAAATTTGTTCCTTTTTTACTTTTTAGCCCCCGAAAACCTACCCGGCCATTTTGCAGCAACAGTCTAATCATTTCCGGCGAAACTTGCTTGCCAAAACTCGTAATGTATCGATCATCTTTCCATATCGCAAATTTACAGCCATTTTTCCAATTGCTACAACCAAAGCTTTTAGGCGTTTCCACCACAGGACTACTGCATTCCGGACACTGCCCCAATATTTCCACATCGCTGGCCACAGTACTTTTCGCGCCGAATTTCGGATCATTTTTTATATCATTAACTGATTTATTTATAAACTCTACTATCATATTAATAAAATCGCTTTTGTGAAATTTCCTTTTTTCAATATCGGCAAGTGTTTTTTCAAGCTTACCAGTATACTCTAAATCAAACAGATCAGGTACCGGAAAGCTTTCAACTAGCATTCTGCCTAGATCAGTGCAAACAAGACTTTTCCCTTTGGCTCTTATATAGCCAACGTCTTTTAGTTTTTTTATTGTCTCAGCCCTAGTTGCCGGTGTCCCGATACTAAATCCGCTCAGTATTGCCAACATCATTTCTTCAGAATCTTCTTTTTCATAACTTTTCCCACAAGTCTCCATAACCCGTAACAACGTTTTTTCGTTATGAGCTTTAGGGGCTTTACGCTTAATTTCAGTTACCTTTCCATTTTCGACTACCAACTGTTCCTTTTCCTTTATCATTGGCAAATCTACTTCTTTAGTAGTTACCTTCTCTATTTTTTTCCATCCCTCAGTAAGCTGAACTTTGCCTTTACTGATAAATATCCCTTTTAGCAGATTATCATCAATCTTAATAGTTAAAATAGTTTCCTCGCTCTCAGCAATAGGCATAAATTGCGCTAGAAAACGATTTTTTATTTCATCATAGACAATCTTTTCATCATTGGTTAAATTCCCCGGTAACATGTATGTAGGAATGATTGCTGAATGGCTTTCAACCTTTTTACTATCAAATATCCTTTTAGCCGTGTGAAATATAATCTCATTCGCAAATGGATTACCCTGCTTATGAGTATTTAATACTTTTTCAGTTTTCTCTATTAAACTTTCATCCAGAACCTGGCTAGCCGTACGCGGATAAGTAATAGCCTTTTTTTCATATAAAGATTGTGCTGTCTTTAATACTTTATCTGATGTCCAGTCTTTATATTTACTGGTGATAACCCCTTGTAGGTTCGATAAATTAAATAAAAATGGTGGATATTCTTTTTTTCTTTCAACCGTCTTGGCCATAACCACAGCGTTCTTGCCATTTATTTTCTCTCTTATGACGTCTAGATACTCTTGCTGCTCAAACTTTTCATTATCATCTTCATAATAGGTACCTTCAAACGTAACATTTTCGCGTGTATTAAATTCTGCGATCAATTTATAATACCTAGATTCTTGGAAGCTTTCTATTTCTTTATCACGATCATAAATAATCTTCAATGTTGGCAATAAGACCCGTCCAATATTTAAAACTTTTATTTTTTCGTCACCGCGATATTTTACAGTCGCCACTGAGGTAAGATTAATGCCAATTAGCCAATCGGCCAGTTGACGTCCTATTCCCGCATCCTGTAAAGATTGCATATTGCTATTAGGTTTTAAATTCTTCAATCCTCTTTGAACTTCGTCACTTGTCCATTCATTTAACAGTAATCTTTCAATCGGTTTCTGCGTTTTTAGATAAATTGTTATTTCATCGAAAATCACCTGTCCTTCGCGATCATCATCTGTTGCAGCAATAATCCCTTCAATATCTGATCTTGCAATCAAAGTATTTATAATATTAATTTGCTTTTGCGCCCCGCTATCCACTTGTTCTTTATTAATCCCAGAGGTTTTGACTTTATATTTAAATTCCTGTGGAATATAAGGGAAATTTTCCAATCGCCAGCCTTTTAACGACGGATCATAATCTTTCACATCATATAATTGCAATAAATGTCCGAAGGCCCAAGTTATTACATAGTCATTTCCTTCAATAAATCCATCTTTTCTAACCTTTGCATTTATTGCATCAGCAATATTTCTCGCTACAGATGGTTTTTCTGCAATAATCAATTTTTTCATTTTTTATTCAATAACAAAAAATTTGTTATCTCCTTTCATTGCATTTCGTTGGCATTATGTTTCGATTAGGCATTTTCTCATTTATTATTTTCTGCAACGCATACATGCTACTCCTACTATCTGTTAGCCCATCCACCGACAGGCCACCTTTTCATATAATTACCCCCCGTGCCTATGGTCGGGGGGTAATTATATGATTTTTTCTTATATTAAAATTTCTAATTGTTTTTGCAATTCTTCTGCCTTATTTACTAATGCGTAACTAGAAAAGGCAATCTCTTATAAGGGAGCAAAGTTCGAAGGCACTATTGCCTAAGTCTATTTACTACTGCAAATTTTATCAGCGTTCTTAATTTATGTCAATATTAATGCAGTTAGTCCCAATTTAGCTTATCACCCTGTATACCAACGGGTTGAAAAGTATCCTGAAAATGAATTTGCTATTTAAAAAGATATAGTATATAATTGTGTATGTGACTTTTATTGGGGCGTCGCCAAGCTGGTAAGGCACGGGATTCTGATTCCCGCATCCGCAGGTTCGAGTCCTGCCGCCCTAGCCATTACGACTTGAATAACTGCATTTTTTTGTTAATTAACCCTTATACTATTTGATAGTATAAGGGTTTTATATTTATCTCATTTTAAACCATCTCACAAATTCTTCACTCGGCAAAGGCCTTGAAAAGTAATATCCCTGTATTTCATCACATTGCAGTTTACGCAAGAATTCCAGTTCTTCCTTTGTTTCTACGCCTTCTGCTATGGTTTTTATTTTTAAACTTTTCCCAAGGGCAACCACCGATTCGATAATTGCCTCATTCACAGAAGCTACCGCCAATCCCCGCACAAAAGATTGATCTATTTTCAGCCGATCTAAAGGAAAATAACGCAAATAGCTAAGGCTTGAAAAGCCTGTACCAAAATCATCTAGCGATAAGCTAATTCCCATTCCCTTAATACTTTCTAATTGCTTAATCACAACTTCCAGTTGCCTCATTACAACACTTTCCGTTACTTCTAAATCCAAATACTTTGGATCTATGCCACTTTTTCTTATAACATCTCCAAGCATAATTAAAAAATCCGAATCATGAAATTGAATAGCAGATATATTTATTGACATTGGAATGGGAGGTAGCCCCATTTCAATCCATCGCCCGTGTTGCCTGCAAGCTTCTAATAAGATCCACTCACCAACTGGGATAATAAGACCTGTTTCCTCTAAAATAGGGATAAAATCTGCCGGAGATATGATTTCTCCAGTAGAAAGTTTCCACCGAATTAACGCTTCTACCCCAATCACATTTTCTGTTTTACTATCAAACTGCGGTTGGTAAAACAAAATAAATTCTCCCCGATCTAAGGCTCGCCGCAGATTATTTTCGAGCATAAGACGCTCCGATGCATATTCATTCATATTGGCCTCAAAAAATTCATAACCATTGCGCCCATTGTCTTTTACCTTGTGCATTGCCGTGTCCGCATTGCGGATCAAAACCTCGGGGGTATCCCCATCATCGGGGAACATGCTAATACCAATGCTAGCTGTCATCATTAATTCTAAATCACCATGGACAAGGGGTTTTTCAATAACATTCACGATTTCACCGATCAGAGCAATAATTTCCTCTTTCCGCGAAATAATCGGCAAAATAATGATGAAAGCATCACCACTAAACCGCACTGTAATACTTGTTTTTTCAGAAAATGACTGTAACCGATGGGCTATTTGCTTTAAGAATTCATCACCAATTTGATGACCTAAAGAATCATTGATATTTTTAAATCGGTCTAAATCCATTGAAATAACGCCTACACGTTTGTTGCTAAGCTTAGCATGTTCAATATCAGTTAATAATTGTTTTTCTAACATTTTTCGATTCGGCAGCCCAGTTAAAGTATCATGCCGATCAAGATAATGTATCCGTTCCTCTGCCGCTTTTTTTTCGCTAATATCTGTAAATGTAGCTAAATAATTTATAAGATTACCCTTACTATCTTTTATTAGGTCAATTCTTAACCATTTTAAGTAAATTGCTCCATCTTTGCGTTTTTCCCATATCTCTCCTTGCCAGCAACTGCTTTGATTAATGGAATCCCACATATTTTGATAAAAAATACGATCATGGCGACCTGATTTTAAAATACTAGGTTGTTTTCCAATTATCTCTTCAGTAGCATAGCCTGTGATGTTGGAAAAGGCTTGGTTTACGGCAACAAAGCGATTTTCTCTATCGGTAATAGAAATCGCTTCGCCACTGCTCTCAAATATCTTAGCCAAAATAGGAAGCCGATTTTCGCTTCTCTTAAAATCCTTAACATCAGCTGTCAAACAGGAGTCCCTTTCCTGCACTAAAATCATAATAAATTCGGCTGCAAGTCTAGCTACTATATTAGCAATTTGGCTTGGACCCTCAACGGCAATTTTACCGATTACCGTTTCTCCGATTCGAAGGATCATTCTCTCTATAGTCCTATTAGAGCTATTAATTTGTTCCTTTTTACTATCTTTCGTATGGGATTTGCACCTTACATTATTTTGAGACAGGGTGTTACAAGTCCCTGTCGCAACGAGAATTCTATCTTTATTATCCCAAATTGTTACAGGAAGGCCGCTTATATCATAGAGTAACGTCGCAATTTTTTGGGCAATGCTATTGCTCAACTTCATGTGCAAAATTATTCCCCCTCTTTATATCTGGCTCTATCTTTATATAAAAACTTTTGCTATACTCGTAATTATAAGATACTATACTTCGCCAAGATACTACATTATTCCTACATAAAGGAGTTTTTATCTATGCAAACCCCAACCCCACCAACTAAACCAACCCCCCCTACTCCGCCTACTATGGAGGTAAAATCTTCATCAATTATTGGGGGTGATGCAGCAACATCTCCTACAACTTCTACAAATCCAGCGAAATCAGAAACTACGAAATCAGCGCAAGATGCTAAAAAAGCAGAGGTGATACCACAAAGCTCTCCAACGAAAGCATCTACTAGCGAAAAATCATCCTCGCCTCAGAGCCAAAGCACAGCATCTCCACCACTTTTAGGTACTTATAATGAAACCACAAGTGCAACTACTGCAGCATCAGATATTACACCAGCTCAAAAGAATAAACCAACTTCGATTTTTGGCTTTGGATTGATTTCTACCATTGTTCTACTATTTGCTTTATCTTTTGTAGCTCTTCATTTGTGGAACAACAAGAAAAAGAAGGAACGTACCATTCTGGATTATTCAGAAAGTAACGAGAAAGAACTCTTAGACTTAATCAATTCTGCTGAGGGTACTGCTACGCCCCCTCTACCTGTGGCTATGGTAAAAAACAAGAAAAAAGCATCTTCTAAAATCCAAGGCAATTTTGAAGTTAGAATCTAATTCTTCTAGTTTTTTTATAAAAACATAAATAAAAAGATAAACTTTCTTAGCAAATCCTTACTAAGAAAGTTTATCCGATGACTAAACCGCTCTAAGACTCCCATCTTCTATAAGAGGAAGTCTTAGAGCGGTTTAGTCGCACTTATCTTTTTTAATAAAATTCTTTTACAAAAGAAACATCATTGTTGACTTCATCAAAACTTTTGATAATTTTATCTGCATAAGACAAATCTTGCTTCCCGGAATTCGGATTATAAAAAGCAATACACTTCATTCCAGCAGTTTTAGCTGCGAGGATTCCATTTTTAGAATCCTCAAAAACCAAACACTCCTCGGGGAGAACGCCTAATAATTCAGCCGCCCGCAAAAAAATGTCAGGGGCAGGCTTGCCCTTCTCAACCTCTTGTCCGCTAACCTTTTTGGCAAAATAATCACTTAATGAGAACATATCCAAAACAATAAGAATTTGTTTTTTAGGCGAGGAAGAAGCCAAGGCTAATTTGAAGTTTTCATCGTAAAGCTTTTTTACTAAGATATCAACACCAGAGATAGGCTTTTCATCTTTTTCCGACATTAAGAATTCAACGCATTTGTCTTCATACTCTTGAAGCAAAGTATTGATATCACCATCAATTTTGTATTTTTCTTTAAGCTTGGAGAACATATGAAGATTTGTAGTACCTATGAAAGTATCATATTCTTCATCGGAAATGGTAAATCCAAATTTAGTTTTTGTATAATTCATAAAAATTTTATAGTGCAATGGCTCACTATCAATAATGACACCATCCATATCAAAAATAACGGCTTTGATCATAACGGATCCTCCTCTATATAAGAAAGTCGGCAAGGCTTCCTTCACCTATTAGCTTTAAGCGCAGTATCTATATTATTATAAGCATAGGTTAAATGAAATGGCGGAGCGTTAATAATATAGATACTGCACGGACTACCTAAAATACATCTACTCTCTGATTCTGCAAAGAGACTTGGCATTTACCAAGTCTCTTTTTAATCAGAACCATCATCCTGATGATTGGCTATTTAATTACATCAACACCCATATAAGAACGCAATACTTCAGGTACAACAACAGAACCATCAGGTTGTTGATAGTTTTCCAAAATAGCGGCTACCGTACGGCCAATCGCTAAACCTGAACCATTTAGCGTATGTACAAATTCTGGTTTTCCTTTCGCCTCACGACGAAATTTAATATCAGCACGACGGCCTTGGAAATCCTCAAAGTTTGAACAGGATGAAATTTCTCGATAGGTATTAAAGCTAGGCAGCCACACTTCAATATCATAGGTTTTTGCAGAAGAGAAGCCCATATCGCCACTACATAAGGCAACTGTACGATAAGGCAATTCTAGCAACTCCAGTATACGTTCTGCATTACGAGTCAACTTTTCTAATTCATCATAAGAGTTCTCCGGTAAAGTCAACTTCACCATCTCTACTTTATTAAACTGATGTTGACGAATTAAACCACGAGTATCCCGGCCAGCTGCTCCTGCTTCTGCACGGAAACAGGCACTATAAGCCGTATAATATAAAGGTAAATCTTTGACATCTAAGATTTCTCCTCGATGATAATTAGTGATTGGTACTTCTGCAGTAGGAATCAAATAATAATCCAGTCCCTCCAACTTAAACATATCTTCACTAAACTTAGGCAATTGCCCGGTTCCTGTCATACTCTCTTTATTTGCAATAAATGGAGGGAAAAATTCCGTATAGCCGTGTTCACCAGTGTGAATATCAAGCATAAAATTAATCAGAGAACGTTCTAACCGAGCTCCTAGTCCACGATAAAAAGTGAATCGTGTTCCAGTGACTTTGCCACCCCGTTCAAAATCAAGAATATTAAGTTTTTCGCCAATTTCCCAGTGAGCCAGTGGCGGTTTTTCAAACGTAGTAGGAGTCCCCCAATTGCGCACCTCGATATTGTCCTGCTCATCCTTGCCAATAGGTACTGAATGATGAGGTATATTAGGGATGTTCATAATAATAGCTTGCAGTTTTCCCTCTACTTCCTTAACCTTGCCATCGAATTCACCGATCTGATCGCCGACTAAACGCATTTGGGATACTAAACTTTCCGCATCTTCCTTGGCTTTTTTAAGACGACTAATTTCAAGAGATACAGTGTTTCGTTTATTTTTAAGTGCCTCTACCTGACTTAACAATTCACGACGCTCTTTTTCCAAAACTAAGAACTCATCTAAACTGAGATTCATGCCGCGCTTTACTAAAGCTTGTTGTACTTCTTCTGTATTATCCCTGACAAATTTAATATCAAGCATGCTTTAAACCCTCCTATTTATACTAAGAAAACTCTATCGTTTTTTAACATAGATTGTTTGGAATGTACATTTCCCTCCTGGGATGATACATAAATAATAATAAAAAACTCCCGCCTGCTATTCAGGAACGAGAGTATCTTTCCCGCATAAGCGCTGTTATACGGTACATAACGGCATAAATCTGCTCTTATACATAAATAGCTTATACCATTATATTCTACAATATTCACCATTTATTGTAAAGCATCTCTCTATTGAATAATGGTTACGTGCTTATAACAGCATTCAACCCTAAATCGCCATTGCATTCTCTAATAAAATCAATGAAAACATTACTAATGCCAGGGTCAAATTGCTTACCTGCACAATTTTCAATCTCGATTAGAGCTTCTTCCACACTATGAGGTTCACAATAACATCGTAAGCTAGTCATAGCATCATATGCATCACAAATGGTCAGCATACGGCTAATCCATGGAATATTTTCCCCCTGTAGGCCACTAGGATACCCTTTTCCATCGTATCGTTCGTGATGATGGCGCACAATCTCTGCCAAGGTGGCAAATTCCTCTACTTCCTTCAAAATATCTGCGCCTTTACTTGGATGGCGCTTAATTACTTCATATTCTACATCTGTTAGGCGACTTGGCTTATTTAGAATCTCTTCTGAAATTCCAATTTTACCTACATCATGTACTATACCTGCTAAATATGCCATAGTGACTTCACTTGCAGAAAGCTTCATATATTCTGTTAATCCAACAATGAGGGCAGCAACATTTTCACTATGCTGCATAGTGTACAGATCTCTTACGCCAATGGCTTTACAAAATGCCTTTATAATATTCATATTCACGACATTTAATTTATTTTCAAACATTTTAAATTTGTCTATCATAATATAATTGCCTACAGCAAACTCAGGCAGACCATTCTCATCTCGCAATAAAAAGGTACTTACTAAAAACCATTTCCCCTCTTGGTTAGGCATATTTAAATACACCTCGCAAGAGCTAAATTCCTCTCCAGTATCCATTGTCTCAATTAAAGGTCCTTGGTAGCTACCACAACTCTTTTTCTTATTACCGTTATAAAAAATGTCTAGTATTGATTTATTGATAAACTCTTCTTCACTGATATGCCACATATTGCACAATGCATCGTTTATAAATACAGATTCAAATTCATTATTAATGACTAAAACGCCGTGCAGTAACCCCTTCTCGATTATCTCTGCTACACGATAGCGAACGTCTTTTTTCATTTGTGGCAAACTCCTCTTACAGCATTTTTCACAACTCACCTACACAAGCAGCTCACTATTATAAGCTAAAACCCTACGACATAACTTTTCTACATCTACATATTGGAATTCCATGTTTTTTTTATATTTCCTGCATAATATCCCACTTTTTTACATATGAAAAAGTAAAACAGTATTGGAACTGAAGGAGTGATGCAATGTCCTCTCATCAACTCATGCGGATCGCTAGGATTTCGGCTACCTATGCTGGTACTATCATGGGTGCTGGCTTTGCCTCTGGGCAAGAGCTCACCCAGTTTTTTGTTGTTTATGGCAATATGGGATTAGTAGGTTTATTGGTAACATGCTGTTTGTTCGCGTTGCTGGGCAGTACACTTTTGGAAATCAGTTACTCAATCAGAGCTACAAGTTATCATCATATATTATATTATGTCTGCGGCAAGAAAATTGGTACCGCATTAGATCTTTTTGTAACAATTTTTCTCTTCGGTGTACTTACCATTATGCTAGCAGCGGCTGGCACCTTATTCCGAGATACTCTGACTATATCTTATAGCCTTGGAGCAAGTCTTATGGCCCTTTGTCTCACCCTTACAACCCTATACGGACTTACTGGAATAACGAATGCTAATCTTATTATCACTCCACTACTAGCTATTATCACAATCTACATTGGAATTTACTCACTCTCTTATCACGAATGGGACATAGCCCTCGTCCAAGCACCACCTAGAGCAGCAAATTTGCCTGTTTCAAACTGGCTGATTTCTAGCCTACTTTATCTTTCCTATAACTTGGTGATGAGTGCCACTCTATTAGCACCTTTAGGATCTCGCATTTCTGAGCGTTCTATCCGTATTGCTGGCAGCATTGTTGGCAGTATCTTATTATTGTCACTAGCAGGTCTGATTACAGTAGTCGTTCTCGTTCACTATCCCTTATCCTTAGATTATGAAATACCGATGCTCTATATAGCTGAATCTCAGCATACACTACATCATATGGCTTATATTTTTATCTTCGCGGCTGCCATGTATACCACGGGCCTGGCAAGCCTATATGGATGTATAACTAAACTGACTGCTGCCACCGGACTATCTACAACAGTCAGCTTACTACTTATAATTTTACTTGCTTTACTGCTCAGTCATGTTGGTTTTACTGCCCTTATTGCTATTATCTTCCCGCTTTTTGGTTATACAACCTTATGGTTTACTTGTCGATTGCTTTATTTATCTTTCTTCCCCAAATAAGAAATGGCACTTAATACGGCTACCAAGCCCTCACCAGTAGCCTTTGCAATTTGCCATGGTTTTCCCGTGCAGTCCCCTGCTGCAAAAACTCCTGGTATGCTTGTTGACATATCACGATTGACTTTAATCACTTCACCTTCTAATGCAAGGCCTGGCAATACGTTTTCTACAGGGTCAGACATCCGAATAATAAATACACCATGAACAGATAATTCTTCTTTATTCACTTGTAGCTTTTGTACTACTACATCACCTGTAATTGCCTCCGGCTTTTCATTCAGTATTTTGATCTCTGAACGCAAAGTAGGCACTTCCTTATATTGAGGTAAGTAGTATACTGTGCGGCATAATTCGCTTAAATATTCTGCTTCATGTTCCCCCTCTGCCGTATAAGATATCACAGCTACATCTTTCCCCTTATACATCATGCCATCACAAGTAGCACAATAACTTACACCCTTCCCTAAAAATTCTTTTTCACCTTGGAATATAGTAGTAGCAACTACCCCAGTAGCAATAATTACACTTCGCGCTTGATAAGTTGCCTTTGGTGATACCAAGGTAAAAATACCTTCTCCAGGGAAAATATTAACGACTTTTTCTTTAATAATTGTTGGGTTATGAGCGGAACAATGAGCCAAAAATTGCTGCATCATCCCTTGTCCAGTAATTTGAGGTACTCCTAAATAATTATCTACAATATGGGCCTTTTGTAGTTTTAGACTGAAATCCATATGCTCAAAAATGGCAACATTCTTATTGCGAATTCTTCCAGTAAGGGCTGCAGATAATCCCGCCGGACCTCCGCCAATTATGGCAATATCAAAAATTTCACTAGACATTTGCTATTCCTCCTGCCTTTTTAAAATTCCCCTCTTACATCCTTATAGAAATCTAGATGGAAGGTTGTGATAGTATGTATAATTATAAACTTATGCGCCTTGAATACAGACCTTTGTTCTACTTAATGTTTATTGGTGGAATATGCACAGGAAGTCTTGTTGGTATAACCTTCGGCCTGCTAGATAGAAGTTCCTTTGGCATATTAGGTGGTGCTTTCATTACATTACTGGCTGGTCTAGCTTCCGGCATACTTGCTCTCATCTATACGGCTGTTTTTAATACACTAGCGCCTGCTATTGGTGGCATCTCTATTCATATAGTGCCTTCACCCACCCCTGAAACTAAACCAAAAATGGATATGCCAACTTAACATTCTTATATTATTTTGCCAAATTTTATATAGATGAAAAGCGGGATACAGGTTACCCTGTACTCCCGCTTTTTTATTTTTCTTTTTATAGTCTACCCATTTTTTTGTTGAAAATTCAGCATAAATTGTTCTAATGCACGGCATCCTTCTACTGTCATTGCATTGTATATGGATGCTCGTAATCCACCAACTGAACGGTGCCCTTTAAGGCCTATGAGGCCAGCCTTTTCTGCTTGGCTTGCAAAGGTCTTTTCCAGTTCTTCACTAGGCAAACGAAAGGTAATATTCATTAAAGAGCGACTGTCTTTTTGCGCATGACCTCGGTAATAACCGCCACTTTGATCTATGGCATTATAGATCAGACTGGCTTTTTCTACATTGCGTTTCTCAATTGCTGCTAAGCCGCCTTGTCCTTTTAGCCATTGCAATACCAAATTGAGTATGTATACAGAAAAAGCAGGTGGTGTATTATACAAAGAATCGTTCTTAGCGTGTGTTTCATAGCGCATCATCGTAGGAATATCCTTTGGATTATTCTCTAGCAGCTCCTTGCGTGCAATAACAACTGTTACCCCTGAAGGCCCTAAATTCTTTTGAGCTCCGGCATAAATCAGCGAAAATTTTTCCGCATCAAAAGGTTTATTTAAGATATCAGAGGACATATCGGCAATCAGAGGTGCTTGCCCAAAGGAAGGAAAGTCCTGCCACTGGGTACCAAAAATCGTATTATTTGAGGTAATATGAACATAGGCCGGGTTTTCGCTTAATTGAATCTCGCCGATTTTGGGGATACGTTTATAATTGTCTTCCCCAGTAGTCGCCGCTATGTGTGTATTTCCAAATAGTTTGGCTTCTTTAAGAGCCTTTTCGGACCAAGCTCCTGTTAAGATATAGTCTGCAGTGCGCCCTTGAGGCAAGAAATTCATCGGTATCATCGCAAATTGAGTACTAGCTCCTCCTTGGAGGAATAGAACTCGGTAATTATCGCCGAGTCCTAATAGTTCTTTTAACGTTGCTTCAGCTTCCCGATTTACCGCTTCATAGGCTTTAGAACGATGACTGGTCTCGAGTATAGACATACCAGTTTCCTGATAGTTTAAAAATTCAGCTTGAGCTTGTTTTAATACTTCTATCGGCAATGCAGCTGGACCCGCATTAAAGTTAAAAACGCGATGAGTCAATTTAATTCCTCCCATTTAATAAATGTACTACAATAGCATCCCTAAGTTTTGGCTCAAACCAAGTAGACTTAGGTGGCATAATTTGTCCTGAATCCGCAATCGCCATTAATTCCTTGGTAGACGTTGGGAACATGGAGAAAGCAACCGCATACTCACCACTGTCTACTAACCTTTCCAATTCCGCCATACCGCGAATTCCACCCACAAAATCAATGCGTTTATCCGTCCGAAGGTTTCCAATTCCAAGAATAGGTGCTAAAAGATTGTTTTGTAAGATGCTTACATCTAACTTATCTACAGGATCATTCTCATCATAGGTACCTGGATTGGCCACCAGCTTATACCAGGCCTTATTAATGTACATGCCAAAGTAATGAGGATACTCGGCTTTACACGATATTCTAGTGCATGGGTTAATGGTAAACTTTTCTTGAATTTTTTCTAATAGCTCCTGCTCGGTTAAGCCGTTTAAATCTTTTACCACTCGATTGTAATCCATAATCTTCGTCATTGTATGAGGAATGATTACAGCAAGGAATTTAGCATATTCCTCTTCTCCTGTATGATCTGGATTTTTTTCTTTGTAGGTATCATACACCCTTGCTGCAGCAGCCGAGCGATGATGGCCATCAGCAATGTATAAAGTTCCAATGCGAGCAAAGGCTTGCTCAATGGATTTAATCTTAGCTGCATCATCCACAACATATAAGGTATGACGAATTTCATCCTCTGTCTGGAAATCATAAACTGGTTGTTTTGTCATACACTGAGCTAGTACAGCATTAATATGATCATCTGCTTTGTAAGTAACGAATACAGCTCCTGTTTGAGCCTCCGTCGCCATTATATTATTCACTCGATCTTGTTCTTTATCTGGCCGAGTTAATTCATGTTTCTTAATAATGTTATTTTTATACTCTTCTACGGATAAAGCAGCCACTAATCCTACCTGATTGTGAGAGCCCATCTGTTGTTTGTAAATGTAAAAACACGGTTTTTCATCTTGTACCAAAACACCTTTTGCAATAAAATCCTTAAGATTTTCAGCTGCCTTTTCATATACGGCTTCCGAATATGGACTAACATCAGGAGCAAGATCTACTTCGGATTTTGTAATCCTTAAAAAACTATATTCATTTTTTGTGGTAATCGCTCTTGCCTCATTCGAATCCATTACATCATAGGGTAAAGAGACAACCTTATCTGCCAGTTCAGGTACCGGTCTTAATCCACAAAAAGGTTTTACAATTGCCATAATTTTTTTCCTCCTATACTACACAAAAATTAATCATTTTCGCCCCTAATATTCCATCCACTGCTTTTATCTTTAACATAACGGCTGCTGGAACATCGGAGTCTACGCCCATAACCATGATATTCGTTCCTTTTTCCTCAGTACGCCCCACTTGCATACTATGAATATTAATTCCATCACTTCCCAAAATCGTGCCCACATGACCAATGATGCCTGGACGATTCAAATGAAGACCGACAATTAACCATCCTTGTGGATCTACATCGACTCGGTATCCATCAATCATAACAATACGTCCTTCTTGATGACCGAATAAAGTCCCCGCCACAACATGAGTTTTTTTGTCTGTATGGACTCTTACTGTAATCAAATTAGCAAAATTAGCTGTTTCTTTGCTTTTTACTTCCCGCACCTTAATACCACGAGATTTAGCAACACCTGGAGCATTCACATAATTAATATGTTCTGTCAAAATGGAGTTTAGCAAGCCTTTAATCATTGCTGTTGTCAGCATTTTTGTGTCTACTTCGCTAATCTCTCCATTGTATTCTACATCTACTGCTGTAATACGGCCTTCTGCCAAGTTAATAGCCAAGCACCCCATCTTTTCCGCCAAATTAAAGTAAGGACGAATGACTTCTAGCACATGTGACTGAATTGGTGCCATATTAACTGCTGTTGCGATAGGTTCCCCTTTTAATGCCGCGATAATACCCTTTGCTACGTCTACAGCTACACCAACTTGTGCTTCTGCAGTAGACGCTCCTAAATGAGGTGTTACAATCACCTTATCTAATTTTAGCAATGGATTTTCTGGATCAACGGGTTCTTTTTCAAACACATCAATTGCCGCCCCTGCTACAATACCTTCTTCCACAGCTTTAGCCAAATCTCCTTCATGGATTACGCCGCCACGAGCACAGTTCACAATCCGTACCCCAGGTTTCATTTTCGCAAAACTTTCTTTATTTAAAAGATACTTTGTTTCTGCTGTAAAGGGTAAATGTAAAGTAATAAAATCAGCAACTGGAAAAATTTCTTCCAATTCCAATAACTGAATACCCATGGCAGTCGCTTGATTTGCACTAACAAATGGGTCATAAGCTACAACATTCATCTCCATAGCCAAAGCTCTTTTGGCTACACCCGTACCGATACGTCCTAAGCCAAGAATCCCCAGTGTTTTACCACGCATTTCAACTCCCATTAACTTGCTGCGCATCCATTGTCCGTCCTTCATGCTAGCGTGAGCTTGGGGGACGTTGCGAGCTAGAGCGAGCATCATAGCCATGGTATGCTCCGTTGCTGCTATCGTATTGCCTTCAGGAGCGTTAAGTACTACAATGCCTTTCTGAGTTGCTGCTTCTACATCTATGTTGTCAACACCGACTCCAGCACGACCAATCACTTTCAAGTTAGCAGCTGCCTCAATTACTGCTTTAGTAACCTTGGTCTCGCTGCGTACAACTAAAGCATCATATTCGGGAATAATACGAATTAATTCCTCTATCGGTAGTTTTATTTTAACATCTACCTCATATTCCTTTTGTAATAACTCTACACCTTGAGCTGAAACAGGATCACTCACTAATATTTTCATTCTATACCCCTCCATATTTTATGAATTAAAATTTAACTATTTTCAACGTGAACAGAAAGCATTTTGTCTTAAAAAGAAATAAAAAAATCCCTCATCCCATAACAGGGACGAGAGATATTCCCGCGTTGCCACCCAAATTGCCATAACAGCCAACTCTAATCGCTATATCGGGCGACACCCGTCATAATTCATCATTAGCCACTCCAGGGCGGAACCATTTGCCAAAATGACCGACTTCCACCATCCGTCGGTTCTCTGTACATTCTGCACACTTAGCTTCCCTTTCATCATGTTCAACTATCAATTTAAACATATTATATTTTATCGCCAGATTAAAGTCAAGTGTATTTTTACAGAAAACATTTCTTTCAAATAGTATCTATTTTCTTGTTTTATACAAGCTAACTGTTAAGCAAAATGGTGAAATGAAATCAAGAAGTTAACTGGTCTTTATTGACAGGGCAATGGGTTTTAAGTCAGAATAGAAGAACCTAGTATTTATCATCTGATAAAAATATAGACTAAATTTAGCAAAAATCCGTGGGAGGTTTATTCATGAGTACAGAAATATCCTATAACGAACACGCTAAGGAAGTTACCGAAATACTAAGCAAAGGAGCCTTTTTAACTACTATGGTTGACGGAAAAGTTAATACTATGACAATCGCCTGGGGTAGTATTGGCTTCATGTGGGGCAAACCTGTTTTCATGGCAATGGTAAGACCGTCTCGCTATACCTATGAGTGTCTCGAAAAAAGCCAGGAATTTACCGTCAGCATCCCTTTTAAAGATATGAGCGCAGCATTAGGAGTCGCAGGTTCTAAGTCCGGCAGAGATCTAGATAAGTTAGCAGCCGCTAATTTAAAGACGATTCCTGGCAAAAAAATATCCACTCCTGTAATTGCAAATTGCGGTTTACACTACGAATGCAAAGTAGTGTATAAACAAGAAATGGTACAGGATCAACTGGCCGCTGACTTAAACGAAAAATGGTATCCTACTGGCAACTACCATACCCTTTATTTCGGTGAAATTCTAGCTACCCACTTAGACGAAAAGTAAATCAGTATAAACTTTTTGACCCAGAAAGTAAATAATACATCTCTTAATATACAATTAAAAGTAGACTTGGCGCGTGTTCGTCAAGTCTACTTTTTTACGTAACTCTTATCCTTGTTATTTCGCAGGGACTTTTGCTTTCGCTGCTGCTCGCATATCCTGCCAAACGTCACGAGCTAAATCGGCAATCCGTTTTTCCTCTCTAGCTTGTGGGCTACTCACTACCTTACTAAGATATAATAATGCCTTCTCATTTGCTCCCGTTCGCCTTAACAATTCCGCCGCAAGATACGTAATCGTTAACTCCGACATAGGGCCTACTGGCATACTTTCCTTTGCCAAGGTTTTTTCATAATATGCAGCAGCCTTTGCCAGGATGACTTTTTCTTCCTCTTCTTGCCCAGCTTCTCGGTACAGCCACCCTAATCTTAAATGCAGACCAGCCAATCGACTAGCAGGGCTTGCTGCCAATTCTGCACACAAAATCGCTAATTGATAACTAACAACTGCCTGTTCTCTAGTTCTAGTACCACTTAAATCAATGCTCACATTTCTTTCCGAAAAAAATTTTCGGATTCGTTCTGCCGCCGCAGGTACAATCTCATCAAAATAAGTGTCTTGTGCCGCATAGCTACAATGAGGACAAAACCAAACTGCATAATAATAAGGATTTACATTCTTATACTGACAGCAAAAGTCAGTGTCTTGTTTAATCATATCTAATCGTGAACGTACACGTGTTACTTTGATTTTTTTTTCGCAAATAGGGCAGTCCTTTTCTACTGTAAATAAAGCATCTAACACGATTTTTTCACTCCATATCCTATCATAAATACTTCTTTATTTTACTACCTATTATTTTCCTATACTATTATAACACATCATGTTGTAAACGCCACAACTGATAAAAAAGACCCTGTTTTTCTAATAACTCTACCTGACTACCTTGTTCAATAATGCGGCCTGCCTCTAGTACGATAATATCCCCTACTCTTTCTAATCCAGTCAAACGGTGGGTAATTAAAATGGTAGTCCTCCCTTGCATTAAACGAGAAATGGTCTCCATAATCGCCTCTTCCGTTAAAGCGTCTAAGCCTACCGTAGGTTCATCTAAAATTAATAGGGGAGCATCTTTTAAAAGCGCCCTAGCAATGGCAATCCGCTGTCTTTGCCCTCCTGATAAGGCATGTCCATTTTGCCCTACCATAGTATCTAAACCCTGAGGTAAGCTCTTAATGAATTCACTAAGCTCAGCATTTTTAATGACCTCCATGAGGGCATCTTCAGTAGCGTCTGGTCTTGCCAGCAAAATATTATCCTTGATACTAGCATTAAATAAATGCGTTTGCTGTGCTACCACACCAAACTGCTTACGCACTTCCTGAGAATCATAATTCTTTATTTCATTCCCGGCAAACCGAATAGAACCTTGGTGATAATCCCAAAACCGTAATAATAAGTGCAGCAAAGTGCTCTTTCCCGCCCCGCTAGGCCCTACGATAGCCAAACTTTGTCCCGGTGCAACGGAAAAGGAGACATTATCCAATATGGTCGTTCCTTCCCGGTAAGAAAAGCTGAGTTTATCTACCTCAATATTTACATTCTTATTTAAAAATATATCTTGGCCATTATCAAGCACAGCAAGCTGCTGATCCACTATAGCAAAGAGACGTTTGGCAGCTGACAAACTTTCAGCCAAATAATGCATTGCTATCGGTAAGGGCAATACCCCTTCAAAACTACTTTGCACTGTTAAAGCCACTACTGCTAGATAAATCCCCTCTAGTTGACCGCTATGTACCAAAGGAATCGCTAACCACAAAACGAGCCACACCGTAGCATTGACGATTAACATGCCAAGCGCATCTATCATCCCAGTCACGTTTGCTACTTTTCCCTGAAGTCTTGCTAAACGTTGATCAATAATTTCAATACGCTGAGCCTGCCTTTGCGTTTGACCAAAAGCGGCAAGTTCAACAACACCTGTTATACTGTCCACTAATTGGGCCTTCATTTCAGTTCTAGTTTGGACCAATTCATTGGCAATTGGGCGTTGTAACCTTAGAACCATAAAAGGTAACAGGACACCTAACGTGAAAAATCCGCCTACCAGTACATATACAAATTGCCTACTATACTGTGCCAAAAAGATGGACGTACCAATCAGTACTAAAAGTGCAATAAAAGGAGGAGCCAGAACTCTAAGATAAAACTCTTTTAAGGTTTCCACATCACCAACAATAGCGCCAAACAATTCCCCACTCTGCCATTTTAATAACCCTGCAGGCGCTAATCTTTCTAGTTTGGTATAAAACCATACCCGTATTATCCCTAATAAACGAAAAGTAGCATCATGAGAAATATAGCGCTCTAAATAGCGAAAAACAGCCCTAGAAATACCAAAAAAACGCACTCCCACAATAGCAACTGATAACTCTACGATTGAGGGATGCAGGGCCGCACTAGAAATAAGGTAGGCGGAAGCAGCCATTAATCCTATATTACTGCCAATGGTCAAACAACCAAAAACACCAGCCACAAGCATCGTCATCCAAGAGGGGCCTATAATTCTTAATAATCGTAACAATATATTCATTTTTCACCTCGGAAGGCCATTACAAGTTGTGAATACAAGCCACGATCTTTCATTAATGTATCGTGGCGACCAGCTTCTACATCCTGCCCCTCATTTAGCACTACAATCCAATCTGCTTGGTACACTGTCGTCAAACGATGGGCGATAATTAAGACGGTGCGCCTCTTCATGAGGCGTGCCAAAGCCTCCTCAATCACAGCTTCATTTTGAGGATCTAAGCCTGCTGTAGCCTCATCTAACAACAAGAAGGGGGCATCCTGCAGAAAAGCTCGAGCAATGGCTAGTCGCTTGCCTTGTCCACCGCTTAAACCATGCCCCCCCTCTCCCACTAATGTTTCATATCCTTCCGGTAAACTGAGGATAAATTCATGGGCTCCCGCATTCTTTGCCGCCCTAATGACTTCCTCCATTGTTGCCTCTTCCCGCCCTAAACGTATATTATCAGCCACCGAGCGGTAAAACAAATGGGGTTCTTGAGGCACAAAGGCAACTTGAGCCAACCAGTCCTCAACCCGTATGTCGGATAAACAAATTCCATTAATAGAAATACTTCCTTTATCCGGTTGCATAAATGCGAGCAATAGGCTTGCCACCGTACTTTTTCCCGAACCGCTAGCTCCAACTAAAGCAACAGTCTCTCCTGGCTTCATCTCAAAGGTCAACCCTCGCAAAGCTGGACGTTCTCCCTCTTGATAAGCATAATGTACATTTTCAAAAGTAATTTCCACTTGTTCTTGCTGAGGAAAGGGATTTTTATGTCTTGCCTTATCTTGCCTCCGGGGTAAGGATAAAATGGCAAAAATTCGATCAGCTGCCGCAGTTCCAGCCATTCCAGCATGAAAATGAGCCCCTAACTGGCGCAGGGGCAAATAAAATTCTGGAGCTAGCAGCAGTAAGAAAAAAGCCTGGGGAAAATCCATCTTAAAATATAACAATTTCAATCCAATGGTTACCGCCACTAACGCCGTACTAATTGTTGCCACCAACTCTAATACTAAGGCTGACAAAAAAGCTACTTTTAATACATTCAGCGTCTTATCTCGAAATTGATTACTCATACGATCAATTACTTGTATTTGCTCAATACTGCGCCCAAATACTTTCAGCACGGTTAAGCCTTGTAGCACATCTAAAAAATGTGCACTTAGGCGGGACAAAGTCTCCCACTGCCTTTTATTCACTTGTTCTGCTGAACGTCCGATTAATATCATAAAAATCGGAATTAACGGCGCTGTGAATAGTAAAATAAGCGTTGTAGTTCCATCTAGAGGGACTACAGAAGTCAAAACAACCAATGGCACTATCACTGCTGTAAATAACTGAGGCAGGAATTTTGCAAAATATGGTTCTAAATTTTCTACCCCTTCTACCAATACATTAACCAATTCTCCTGTTTGTTGCCCACGAATATAAAGGGGACCTAAGGCCAAAAGGGAGGATAATATATGTTGCCTGACGTTAACTTTTACATAGGAAGCCAGCCGATGCGCCTTAACCTCGATTAGCCACGTGAATAGGCTACGCACAATCATAACCCCAAACAAGGCACCCATCCACTGCCATACCTCAGGCAGATCCAGCTTGTCCAAAAATACCCCGGCTATCACTTTGGTTAAATAGTTAGCTTGTAGTACCGCTAATATACCACCACCGAACCCCAGCCCAACTAGCAGACAGAATTGTTCTCTATGCTGTTTTAGCTGCTCGATCAGACGTTTATCAATCATAAAACATGCTCCTGTTCTATTTCTATAGGGAGAGTCTTATTATAACCGTAAAAAAAGAAAGCATGTCACCATGCAACCACTTAGCAGTCTCCCTTCCTTAACACTAGTGAAAAAACTATTTTTTATTGATAAAGAAGACTTGATTCAGATGGAGTTTTAACTCCATCTGAATCTTAGTCGCACTTATCCAGGGACTTAGCCGCTCTTAACTCCCACTTATATAAGTGAGCCTTGGGTCCGGAGACCCCTAGAGCGAACTTATTTCGAGTTTACAGCCTGTTTCCCTGACCTTCAAGGGCAGGGAATTACAGACTGTTAAAGAGATGAAGATGGGAGTGTTAGAGCGGTTTAGTCATCGGATAATTGTTATCTTACTCTATAATCATAGCGAGGATTTAATAAACTTGCAATATTTTTATTTGCCATAAGAAAAACGCTTGTGTCCTTCAAAACATACACAAAATATTTAAACCACAAAGACACAAAGGACACAAAGAGATATTCACAAAAAGTTCTACTCATAGTTTATCCTTTGTGTGCCGTGTTAGCAGCATTGTGTCTTTGTGGTTTGTAAACCTTTTCAGTATAAGAAAAGACTACGCCCCCTATTTTCATAGGAGGCATAGCTAGTAAACATCAAGAAAGGAAGATTATTTTGCCGTAGTACAGCGATCTACCAAGTATACTATGGATTGGTAGCTAAGGCCACTACGATGAGATAAACCCATTTCACAAGTACGGCTATTGGAATAGCCTGCACTGCAATCAGCTGGTAAACAATCCTTTAGTTCGGCTAATGCTGATTCATTTAATTCAGGGACTTCGAAACCCTTATCACCAGCAAAACCACAACATCTTACCTTCTCCGGCATAACAACAGTAGTAGCACAAGCCTCTGCTACTTTTTTGAATTTTTCTTTAAGTCCTAATTTTGTAGAACTACAAGTAACATGAACCGCTATCGTTTCTTGCTCTTTATTAAAGTTTAGTAATTCGAGTAGATAATCATGAATAAATTCTAATGGTTCAAACATTTTAAGTTTTTTATCCATCATTTTTCTCATACGATAAATACATGGACTGGTATCACAAACAATTGGATACTCTCCATTATTACTAACAACAAGTAATTCTTTTTCTAACTCACTGCTCATTTTATCTGCGGATTCAAATAATCCTTTACTCTCAAAAGGCATGCCACAACATAATTTATCCATCTCACGAGGGAAAATCACCTCATAGCCAGCTTTCTCCATCAGCTTAATCATTACTTGACTGAGTTGCCGTTTGTCTTTATCAACAGCAGAAGCACCACCCATGGTCCGGCTAACGCAGCTTGGGAAGTACACTACCTTCCGTCCCGCTACGCCTTTTTTCGATTGAGATGGATCTGGAGTTTTTCCGGCGCCAGGCATACATGGATTCCATAAAGGCACTTTATGACCACTCAAAGAATGTAAGCCTTGAGCAATTCCTCCCATTAAAGACGTACCCAGTATCGAGTGGGCTATGCCGGCACTAGTAAGACCAAGGCGTGCCATCGTAGTAACTCCTGCAAAGTTTTGGGTAATAAATCGACCAATGGATTTACCGCGATCCCCCATTAAATTAGCTCTATAATGTTTAGTATGCTCACCAGTATTAATCCCTACAGGACAAGTAGTGGAACATAGTCCATCTGTCGCACAGGTTTCGTCACCAAAATAAGCATAATCTTCTTCCAAACGACGCAGCCGAGTATTATCCTCCCCGGTTTGCCTTAATCTAGCAATCTCACGTTGTACTACAATACGCTGTCTAGGAGTTGCCGTAAGATTTTTAGAAGGACAGTTAATTTCACAGAAACCACACTCTATACATTTATCAATAATTTCGTGCGCCTGAGCCATTGGTTTTAAGTTTTGAATATAAAGCAGTTGATTATCCGTAATAATAACATCAGGGTTTAAGGTATTATCTTTATCAAACACCTTTTTCAATTTGCGCATAAAGCGGTAAGCTGTTTGACCCCACTCCATTTCTACAAAGGGTGCCATATTACGTCCTGTACCATGTTCTGCTTTTAAAGAACCGCCATACTCATTCACTACCATGTTACAGACATCCTGGATTAATGATTGATAGCGTTCAATTTCTTCTTGCGTCTTAAATGTCTGGGTTACAACAAAATGCACATTACCATCTAAAGCATGTCCATAAATAATACCATCTTCATAATGGTATTTATCCATAATGTTTCTTAGTTCTGGCACTGCTTCTGCCATTTTCTCTTTTGGAAAAGCAACATCCTCAATAATTACGGAAGTACCCGGTTGTCTCATACCGCCAACCGCAGGGAAAATTCCTTTGCGAATATGCCATAATACTTCGTATTCTGCTTTTACATCGGTAAATTCTATCGGAAGTACCGTAGGAATATCTGCTAACCTTGCTTTGACGCCCTCAATTAATTCATCTAAGGCAGCCTTGCTTTCGGCACGCACTTCCACTAGTAAAGAAGCAGCATCAGGTGATAAAGTTTTCAAATAGGCTGGCATGCCTGCTTCATCTTCTACCGAGCGAAGAGATGCACGGTCCATCATTTCTGCAGCTGCGACTAGATCTCTGTCAAGTTTCATAACTGCTAAGCAAGTTGTATTCATATCTTTGAAAATCATTAACGCGGATGCTTTATATTCATGATCGACTACTGTTTTATAGGTAATTTCCGTTATGAACGCTAAAGTACCCTCAGAACCAATCATCAAATGGTTGATAATATCAAAAGGATCAAAATAATCTACAAAAGAATTTAGTCCATAACCTGTCGTATTTTTAATTTTATATTTATGCTTAATACGTTTGGTCAACTCTTCGTCAGCAGTAATTTCATCACGTATCTTTTCAATGTCCTGTATGATTGATGGATGAGTTTTTCTAAATGCTTCACGGGATGCTGCATCACCAGTATCTAACATAGTGCCGTCAGCAAAAATAAGTTTCATGCTAGCTACTGTTTTATAGCTATTATCCGCCGTCCCACAGCACATACCACTGGCATTATTAGCAGCAATACCGCCAATCATCGCATTGTTAATGGTAGCTGGATCAGGTCCAATTTTCCGGGAATATGATTTTAAATAAGCATTGGCTTCAGCCCCAATAATCCCTGGCTCTAGGGCGATGGATTCGCCACCTGGGCCAATTGAGTACTTATGCCAGCCTTCCGTTGCTACTAAAAGCACAGAATCCGTAATTGACTGTCCTGACAAACTTGTGCCTGCTGCCCTAAAAGTTACAGGAATGTTCACCTTATTGGCCTCTTTTAAAATTTTCGCCATTTCTTCAGGAGATTTTACTTTTACCACCAGTTTCGGTAGCATGCTATAAAAACTAGCATCGGCGCCATAAGCTAATGTCCGAATCGGATCGACAAAAACTCTTTCTCTAGGTATGAACGTTATAATAACATGATAAAAATTCCGATAAGCCTCAGGAAGACTTGCAATATCACTCTCAACAAATTTTAAACTCACTGTTATAGCCCCCTTTTTCGAATTGAATAATATACCAATAACTATATCATAAATCGACAAAATATACATAATTTTTTGATAAAACAATAAATCTAGCTCAATTATTGAATAAGGGCAGCTCGAAAGCCGCCCTTATCTTTTAATATTCTAAGTCTTTAGCAGTAACGCGTTTTCGAAATACCCAGTAGGTCCAGCCCTGGTAAGCTAGCACTATGGGCACTAAGATTAGCGCCGCAAATGTCATTATTTTTAAAGTGTAGGCACTAGAAGATGCATTGTGGATCGTTAAACTCCATGACGGATTTAAACTAGAGACCATAATCCGAGGGAATAAGCCACTGAAAAAGGCGATTGTTGTGAAAACAATGGCCAACCCGCTCATAGCAAAAGCCCATCCGTATTTTTTTATCCATGCTAAAGCATATCCCAAAACAAAAACTACAACGGCTCCCCACATGGTAACACTAGCTAATCCACTTTTGAATAAATCTGTGTTCGTATACGTTAACCCTACGAGGCTTAAGAAGGCTAAGGCAGCAAGAATTCCAATTGTTACAGCTGCTTTTCGCGCACGTTCAATAATTGGCCCTTCAATCTTAAGGGTTAAGAACAAAGCCCCATGGAATAAAAACACGAGTAAAAAGGCAACCCCACCTACTAAAGTGTAAGGGCTTAACAAATCAAAGAAGGTTCCAGCATACTGCATCTTAGCATTAATAGGGATGCCTTGAATCAGGTTGGTAACAGCTACACCCCAAAGCAGTGCTGGCAGAGCACTGCCAATAAAGATCATCCAATCCCAAGTGCTGCGCCATTGAGGATTTTCGTCTTTGCTCCGAAATTCAAAAGCCACTCCCCGCACAATCAAAGCCATGAGCATTACAAACAATGCCATGTAAAAACCACTAAACATAGTTGCATATACATGTGGGAACGCCGCAAACATGGCACCCCCTGCAGTAATCATCCAAACCTCATTTCCATCCCAAACCGGCCCAATGGTATTTATAATCATCCGTCGTTCTACATCATCCTTGCCTAAGAAAGGCAATAACATTCCAACACCATAATCAAATCCTTCTAAGAAAAAGAAGCCCGTAAATAAAACACCAACCAAAATAAACCATAATACATTTAGTTCCATAATGTCGCCTCCTTATTCTTAGTCAGCACACCTAGAACCGGCTTATGCTCCACAGGTCCTTCTAAAATAAACTTCCGCACTAAATAAATAGCCGCTATCGCCAGCACGCCGTATATTACCGTAAAACCAATTAAAGAAATCCAAACTTCCGTACTTGTTACGTTGGTAGAAACAGCCTGACTAACCTTCTGTAAACCTACAACAATCCAGGGCTGACGTCCCCCTTCAGTTAATATCCACCCAGTTGAGTTTGCAATGTAAGGCACAGGTAGGCTCCAGAGTAACAACTTAAGAACTGTCCTATTCTCCTCTAATCGCTCTTTATATAATAAAAATATACTAATAACCGCTAATAACATCATCCATAAACCCGACAAAACCATGATTCTAAAGGTCCAAAAGGACTGTGTAATGGATGGAGTATAATTTCCTGGCCCATACTTCATTTCTGCTGCAGCTTGTAGTTCATTAATGCCCTTTATTTCTCCCTCTGGCTTATCATAGGCCAATAAAGATAGCACCTTGGGAATACCGATTTCAAAGGAATTCTTTTTATTCGCTTCATCCACCACCACTGCAATGGCAAAAGGAGCAGGATCTGCCGATTCCCATAAGGCTTCCATGGCAGCCATTTTCATTGGTTGTTTTTTAGCTAGGTATTGAGCTTGCAAATGCCCTGTGCCCATTACTAATAAAGTGCTTACTAACATGCATGCTAAACCCACTTTAATCGACATACGAAAGATGGGTAAATGACGTTGTTTTAATAAATAATAAGCACTAATCGCTGTCACAAATACACCCGCTGTCACAAGTCCGCCTAAAACAGTATGTGGAAATTGCCCCCAGACATAAGGATTCGTAATTACGGCTAAGAAGTCAGTCATTTCTGCCCGTCCATTTTGTAAGGCATATCCTACAGGAGACTGCATAAAGGAATTGGCGACCAAAATCCAAAAAGCAGATAAATTGCTAGCAAATGCGACTAACCAAATACAAGCTAAATGCACTCTCTTCGATAATCGCTCCCAGCCAAAAATCCATAATCCAAGAAAAGTTGATTCTATGAAAAAGGCTGTCAAGGCTTCTAATGCTAAAGGTGCTCCAAAAATATCCCCCATAAAACGAGAATATTCAGCCCAGTTCATACCAAAGTGAAATTCCTGAACAATCCCAGTTACCACACCCATGGAAAAGTTAACTAAAAATAACTTCCCCCAAAACATGGTCATCTTTTTATACATTTCATTTCCTGTCTGAACATACAAGGTTTCCATGACCGCTACTAAAACTGACAAGCCTAATGTCAGCGGTACAAATAAAAAGTGGTATACCGTTGTCATTGCAAATTGCCATCGTGCTAAAAGCAAAACATCCATACTATCCCTACCCTTCTCTATTATTTTTTTCTACTAACTGATCAAACTTAACCTTTTCTAGGGACTTCACAAAATCCTGTTGAATAACAGCCAACGATGTATGTACTAGGCATTTCGATTCACAGCCTTTAGTACAGGAAGCATCTTCCTTCAAACATCGTTGTAAATCAATCGGACCTTCCATCGCTTGAATCACATCTAACAGACTAATCTCTTTTGCAGGCTTTGCCAGCACAAAACCACCATCTACCCCCCGATAGGACTTTACCAACCCTCCCCGACTTAAAGATCTCATGATTTTCTGCAAAAATCCTGGAGGTATATTCTGCTGCTCAGCAATGGTCTGACCGTTTGCTAGCTTTCCTTCTGGTAATTCCGTTAGATGTATAATGACCCGAAATGCGTAATCCGTTGCTTGGTTAAACTGCACATATACACTTCCTCTTTAAAACAATACTATACTGGTTCGGTATTAATTATAATTTTACTCTGTGACATATCCTTCGTCAAGATTTTTTTTGAAGAAAATGGTTCCTCTAAATTACTACCGATTATACTGATCAACAAGTGTTGCCAATTTATCCGTTATCCTTTTTGTTAACATCTCTTTATGATATCGCCAGGCCCAATTACTGCCCCCTATTGTACCAGGGAAATTCATTCTAGCTTGGCTAGGAAGACCCATAATGTCTTGTAGTGGCACAATGGCTGTATTGGCATTACCCCGATAAACAAACTCGATACACTTCCAGTGAATTTCATTTTCCTCTAACGCCTGAATGCCAATCTGCTCTTGTACACAGGCAGCTAGCTTAGGATCTTCCACCAAGAGATTCCTATACCAGCTTACCGTTGTATCATTATCATGTGTTCCTGTATATACAGCCGTATTTTTCTTGCAACTGTAAGGTATACATTTGCCCTTTTTATCAAACGAAAAAGAAAAGTGCAATACCTTGATTCCTGGGAATCCAATCTCATTTCTCAAGGCTTCTACTTCGGGTGTAATAATTCCCAAATCTTCGACAATAATTGGCAGCTTACCTAGCTTTTTTTCCAGAACGTGAAAAAAAACCGCTCCAGGCCCCTTACGCCAACGTCCCTTTTCTGCCGTCTCCTCCTCAGCTGAAACCTCCCAAAAAGATTCAAAACCACGGAAATGATCTACCCTGACTATATCGACTAAGGTGAGGAGTACTTTTATCCTCTGCTGCCACCAATAATAATCATCTTTAGCCATCTCCTCCCAGCGATAATGAGGATTTCCCCACAACTGACCTGTCTTACTGAAATAATCAGGAGGAACGCCCGCTACAGTTTTTGGTTTTCCCCTTTCGTCTAGATCAAAGAGCTTCTGATTTGCCCATATGTCACTGCTATCATGAGCAACAAAAATTGGTATATCTCCGATAATTTTCACATTTTTTTCTGTTGCATAATGTTTTAAAGCTTGCCATTGACTGAAGAAAATAAACTGCAAAAAACAATGATAGGCAATTTCATCTGCCAATAACTCTTTGTATTCTAATAATGTTATTGGCTCCCTTGATGCAATAGCATTCGGCCACATATGCCAGGGGCTCTCATTGAAATGGGTTTTCAATGCCATAAATAGAGCATAATCAATAAGCCAATTAGCATGTAACCTAGTAAATGTTTCATAAGCTAAAGACTGCCCCTGCCGTCTAAAGTTCTCAAAAGCCTTACGTAATTTTTCTTCCTTATAATTTTTTACTTTTTCAAATTCTACTTGCTCCTTATCAAATATAGGACAGTCCTTCAAATCCTGGGTAGAAAGCAGCCCATCTTCGATTAACTTTTCTAAGGAAATGAGTAGTGGATTTCCAGCAAAAGCAGAGGGGCATTGGTAAGGGGAATGGCTATCCCCGACTGGATTAAGGGGTAGTATTTGCCATAATGATTGCTTACTTTCATATAGAAAATCAATAAAGTCATAAACGTTATTCCCCAAATCCCCTATACCATATTTAGAGGGCAAAGAGGTCGGATGGAGCAGTACTCCCGCCTGCCGGGGAAAACAATTTTGCTCAACTTGTAGTAACACTTTGCCTTCGAGAGGTTGTAAACAAATTCTAATCGTTCCATCTACAATTGCGATCTCTTGGTTTTCGTTTAAAAGATCAATCATGCTTCCATGACACCATTGCTGAATCGGAATTTCTAGATGAGCCGTTTGATCAACACTTCCATTCAATAACACAAGCGCTGTATTGTCTTGCCCTTCTTTGCCAAAAACATTTTTACCATTACTAATTCTGCGAATATAACCATAGGTTTCCTTCCCTAAGGGTAAGGAAATCCATTCTCCTGTTTTGAAAATATCATAGCGATTGCGAAGAGCAATAACTCTTTTATACCAATCAAGAATTTCCATATTTTCTTGTCCCCAAGGATACGTCCTGCGGTTAAATGGATCTTTATGACCTTCTACACCAACTTCATCTCCGTAATAAATACAAGGTACGCCAGGAAATGTCATTTGCCATAATACGAGAAGTTTTAACCTAGCGATTGCTAAGGATTGCTTTTCAAGAGGCAAACGGTAAGTAGCCTGCTCAGCAATGGTTAAGCTACTTGAAGGGGGAGCTTCTCCCAGTAAGGTCAATATGCGGGGTACATCATGACTACCAATTAAGTTCATCATGGCGTAAAAATTTTGACTAGGATAGTTTTCTGCTAAGCTCATAAATAATTGATGAACTGCAAAAGCATCAATAACCCCTAGCATAAAGTCCAGTACAATTGCACGAAAAGGATAATTCATTACAGAATCCAATTCCTCACCCTGCAAGTATTCCCTAAGTTTGCCATAACTTTGCTTGTGAGAGGCATCTTCCCAAACCTCGCCAATCAATACACTTTCCTTATCCTGCTCTTTCATTGTTTTGTATATTTTTTTGATAAATTCATCTGGCAGTTCATCCGCTACATCCAATCGCCAGCCTTTTGCCCCAAGTTGTAACCAGTGTTTGATTACACTATCCTTGCCTTCAACAATGAAGTCAATATAGGAAGGCTCATTCTCTTCCACGTTGGGCATTGTGTCAATTCCCCACCAAGCTTCATACTGCTTGGGATATTCAGTAAAACGATACCAATTGTAATAGGGAGATTCCTTTGACTGATAAGCACCTAGTCCCGGATAATTCCCGTCTCGATTGAAGTAGACACTATCACTGCCTGTATGACTGAATACGCCATCTAAGATAATCTCAATTCCATATCCTTTTGCCTTGCTGCACAACTGAGAAAAAATTTTGTTATCACCAAGCATCGGATCTACTTTTTTATAATCACCTGTATCATAGCGATGATTACTCCCGGATGAAAAAATAGGATTAAAATAGATTACACTGATACCTAGTTCCTTTAAATACGGCAGTTTTGCAATAACTCCCTGTAAGTTTCCACCAAAGAAATCGTAAGATACAATTCTTCCTGTATCTGCATCGCGAATGTAATAAGGATTATTATCCCAATGGGCATGGATCACGCTACCCTTAGGAGCAGGCAAAACCATTCCCGCTTCTAATTGTTGATAAAAGCGATCAGGAAAGATCTGATACATCACCGATTCTTTAAACCAATCAGGTGTAACAGATCCTGTTTTGTATATTGTAATTTGATAAGCAGGGGGCTCTCCTTCGTAGACCTGTCCTAATCCCCCTAGTCCCTCTGGATTGTTTCCATAATAATATAGTTGGCCTTGTACCGTAACGATAAAATAGTACCACAAAACACAAGGGAATGAAGGTGCACTCATTTCTACTTGATAGTGCCTACCTATATCTGTCCTTTCCCTTGGCTCCATCATTATTTTTTTTTCTCCAAGACCATCTTGCCATAACCGAAGCAAAACGTTATCTGGCTCAACATCTTCCTTCACTATTAAATGCAGAAATACTTTCTCATTACAACAAACAGCCCCAAAGGGACTGCGGAAACTTTCTAATTGAGAGTCATGACTCATAGAGTCTTGTTTCATAGCATTTCCTCACTTTCAATTAGGACATTGATTTTATCGTCTTGCCAATAACAACTGCTTGTGGAGATACAAAACCTTACTGGATTTCCGTATTGTATCTCCAGCCTAAAGAGAACCCCATCGATCAGACTTGCCCAATTAGTTTTGTATAAGTATTTACATATTGAATGGCGGATTGCTGCCAACTGTAATCACTTTTCATTGCATTTTTCACTACTTGATTCCAGACTTTTTTATCTTGGTATGTTTTTAAAGCCCAATTAATCGTGTCAAGCATATCATGAGCATTATAATTCACAAAGGTAAAACCATTCCCTTCACCCGTCTGCTCATTATAAGATTGTACCGTATCCTTGAGTCCACCAATCTCCCGCACGATTGGTAACGTACCATAACGCATGGCAATCAATTGCCCAATTCCACAAGGCTCATACAGGGAAGGCATAAGAAATAGATCTGCGCCAGCATAAATCTGATGAGCCAATTCATCATCGAACATAATATTTGCTGATACCTTTCCAGGATACTGCCAAGCCATATACTTAAAGAAGTTCTCGTATCTAGCCTCGCCAGTTCCTAAGACAACAAGCTGAATATCATAAAATTCTTCTCCTACCGCTGCAGCCTGCTTTACTAAATTAAAAAACATATGCTCTATTAAATCCAAGCCTTTAGGGCCTACAAGACGAGAAACCAAAGCGATAATTGGAACATCCTCTCGAACTGGCAGCCCCAAACGACGCTGCAGGTTTGTTTTATTTTTCATTTTCTGTTCCAAATGCTCTACATCATATTGACTGCAAATGTATTTATCGTTCTTTGGATTATATACATCATAATCAATGCCATTTACAATACCAACTAAGTTTCCTTGGCGTTTTCGCAAGAAACCATCCAACTCTTCACCGAAAAAGGGGTCTTGAATTTCGTGGGCATATGTTCGACTTACTGTAGAAATCATATCGGAATAGGCTAAGCCCCCCTTCATAAAGCTAACACCTTCATGAAACTCTACACCCTCGGCATTGAAATAACGCCAATCCAGGCTTAATATGTCATGTAGTATTTCCTTCGGAAAAACACCTTGGTAACGTAAGTTATGAATGGTAAATAAGGTTTTAATTTGATTATATGCAGGCACATTTCGATAGTGAGCATCAAATAGAACACTAACCATTCCCGTATGCCAGTCATGACAATGAATTACATCTGGCATAAAATCAATCTTAGCTAGTGATTCCAGTACGGCACGACAGAAAAAGCCAAATCGTTCCGCATCATCATGATATCCATAGTACCCGTGGCGTTTAAAGTAATATTCATTATCTACGAAGTAGAAAGTAACACCTTGATAAACAAACTCTAATATTCCACAATATTGCTGCCGCCAACCAACCTGCACAAAAAAATGATTTTTAAACTCCATTTTTTGCTTAAAACCATCAGGAATATCTAGATAATTAGGCATAATAACCCTAGCATCAACACCTTGCTTAATTAACTCTTTGGGTAATGAGCCAATCACGTCCCCTAACCCGCCTGTCTTAGCAAAAGGTACCGCCTCTGCGGCTGCGATTAATACTTTTATCATAAGTTAAATCACCCGTCCTTTCTTTATTACAAGAGGATAACTAGCTTCACCCTTTAACTGCTTGTTTGCTGTTATATATACATCTTTATCACAAATCACATTGTCTAACATAACGCCTGAAGCAATTATGCCTTTCTGCATAACAACACTATTTTTAATATATGCCCCCTTCTGGACTTTTACGCCACGAAATAAGATGCTATTTTCTACTCGTCCTTCAACATAACACCCACTGGCAATTAAAGAATTGCTTACTTCAGAGTCGTGCATAAATTTGGCTGGAGGTTCATCTTTAGCCTTTGTATAAATCAAACCAGATTTAAAAAACAATTCCTTCCAAATATTTGGATTGAGTAGTTCCATACTGTGCTGAAAATAACTTTGTAAAGAAGAAATACGAGCCACATAGCCTTGATGATGGTATCCATATACTTTATATTTATTACTATTTTTAATGATGCAATGTTTAACAAAGTCATAGTCCCCATAGGAAATACATTGATTCACTAACTCGATCAGCAATCTTTTTTCCATAATAAACATTTCCATGCACATATTCTGATAGCCACCTGAGTCTTTAAACTCTTTAATGGCAGAAACCTGTCCATCTGCTTTTATCTCCAATATATTGGCCCTTAAACAATCATGAGTGCCGCAATTTGCCTTAGTATACAAAATAGTAATATCCGCCCCTGTACTTTTATGAGCAGCTAGGGCTTCCCGGTAGTCCAAATTTGTCACCATGTTGGCCCCTGCGATAATTACATATTTCTGACGGCTTTGATAAATATAATCTAGGTTGCTATAAATATTTTCTACATCTCCTCGATGAACTTGCATAGGGGTTTTTGTATAGGCAGGAGGCAGGATAAATAAGCCGTCTCGTTTACGAGCCAAATCCCAATCCTTACCTGAGCGCAAATGGTCCATTAGGGACCGATATTTATGCTGAATGAAAATCCCTACATTTGAGATCTCTGAATTTACCATATTGGATAAAACAAAATCAATTAGACGATATCGCCCTGCAAAAGGAACAGAAGCCAAGGATCGAGATCGACTTAGTTCTCCTAAATATTCTTCTGCTTCATTAAGATTAATAATTCCCATTAAATCTAGCATAGCTTACTACTCCCCCCTTTTGCACATATCATCATCTGTTAGAATACATGATATACTTCCCACCACCTTAGTATGAGGTGGTATCATCATATCTGCATCCAATACTACAATTTCCTGTTCTCCTGCTATTTGGTCTGCGGCTACAATACTTCCTTGTTTTAAAACAGTCTTACGACCGATAATCGCCTTATCAATCACCACATTATCCTCAACATGGACACTCGACATAATAATGGAGTCTTTGATCTTTGCTCCCTCTCCAATATATACATCCCGAAAAATGACCGAATTCTCTACCTCACCTAAGACCAAACATCCCTCACTGATAATGGAGTTCCTAACCTTGGCCGTTGCCGAGGTGTAATGGGGAGGACGAGGCGGATTAGCGGAATAAATACGCCACTTAGGATCATACATATTCAGCTCTGATTCAGCGCCTAACAAGTCCATGTTTGCCTGCCAGTAGCTTTCTACAGTCCCAACATCTTTCCAATATCCTTTAAACGGGTAAGCTGTCAAATTCCGTTTATCGGCTAACATTTTCGGTATAATATCATGACCAAAATCATGAGTAGAATTTAAATCTTTTTCATCTTCTGCTAAATATTTTTTCAAAAGGGCCCAACTAAATATATAAATTCCCATCGAAGCCAGATTGCTTTTTGGCTCTGCAGGTTTCTCATCAAATTCAATAATACGGTTGTCACCATCCGTATTCATAATTCCGAAGCGACTGGCTTCCTCCCAAGATACTTCGATTACAGCAATAGTTGCATCAGCTTGTTTTTCTTGATGGAATTCTAACATTAAAGAATAATCCATCTTGTAAATGTGATCTCCGGATAATATCAACACATATTCTGGATTAAACCCCTCAATAAAATTGATATTTTGGCAAATTGCGTCCGCAGTTCCCTTATACCACTCTCCTCCTTGCTCTTTCACAAAGGGTGGTAAAACATATACCCCGCCATTCATTCTATCTAAATCCCAAGCACTGCCAATACCAATATAACCGTTTAATGCTAAAGGTTTATATTGGGTAAGCACCCCTACGGTGTCAATACCTGAATTGTTACAATTACTCAAGGGAAAATCAATAATACGATACTTACCACCAAAAGGAACCGCTGGTTTGGCTACTTTTTGCGTCAAAATACCTAGACGACTCCCTTGTCCGCCTGCTAACAACATAGCTACACACTTTTTCTTGTGCATAATAACGCCCCCCAGTATTAAATATCATTTATCTGCTCTAGTTCCTTATGTTTTAAATAGATGGTAGCCAAAGGGGGAAGAGTAATCTCTACTGACTGTAATTGGTTTTGCCAACTTACTGATTCTGCAATTATTAGATTTGCATTTTTTTGCCCAGAACCACCGAACTCTTCCCAATCACTATTAAACACTTCTTGATAATGTCCCATAGCTGGTACTCCAATTCGATAGGATCCATGTACCTCAGGTGTAAAATTACATACAACAAGCAGGGCCTCCTCCTGAGCCATTGCTTTACGCATAAAGCAAATGACGCTTTGCGTATAGTCACTGCAATCTATCCATTCAAATCCCTGCCAATTCCCATCGACTTCCCACAACGCTTTTTCTCGCTGATAAAAATGATTTAATTCACGGCAGTAGCTCTGCATTTTTTTATGCATAGGAGATTCGAGGAGATGCCAATCTAAGCTTTCGTGATCTTGCCACTCAATAAATTGTCCAAATTCACTACCCATAAATAAGAGTTTTTTCCCAGGATGAGCTATCCAGTAACCATAAAAAGCACGCAGATTAGCAAATTTTTGCCAATAGTCCCCAGGCATTTTATTCAACATAGACTTTTTGCCATGAACCACCTCATCATGAGATAAAGGTAAGACAAAATTTTCTGAGAAAGCGTACATTAATGAAAAAGTCAATAAGTGGTGATTCCATTTGCGATGGATGGGGTCAATGGCCATATAGCGCAGCATATCATTCATCCACCCCATATTCCATTTGAAATTAAAACCTAATCCACCACTATAAGTTGGCCAAGAAACCATCGGCCATGCCGTAGACTCTTCTGCCATCATGAGAACATGAGAATTCTGTGCAAATACTACTTCGTTTAGCTTGCGTAAAAAAGCTGCCCCTTCTAAATTCCCATTGCCTCCATATTGATTGGGAGTCCACTGCCCTTCTTCTCTTCCATAATTTAAGTATAAAATATTAGAAACAGCGTCAACACGAATTCCATCAAGATGATATACATCTAACCAAAACAAAGCATTCGAAATAAGAAAACTAAGTACTTCTTTGCGACCTAAATCAAAATTGGCAGTACCCCAACCTACATTTTCACCCCGCTGCGCATCAGGATATTCATATAATGGTGTGCCATCAAAACGCCTAAGTCCATGATCGTCTTTACAAAAATGTCCTGGAACCCAATCCATAATTACACCAATACCACAATTATGACAGCAATCAATCAAATACATAAAATCTTCCGGAGTCCCATATCGACTAGTAATCGCAAAATATCCTGTAGCCTGATAACCCCAGGATCCATCAAAAGGATGTTCGGCAACAGGCATAATTTCAATATGGGTATATCCCATAGAAGCCACATACTCAGGGAGGATTTCTGCTAATTCACGATATGTTAGCAGCCGATTTCCTTCCCCTCGCCGCCAGGAACCTAAGTGCATCTCATAAATTAGCACGGGTTGCTGATACGCAGGTTTCTTCTTTCCCTGTTGCCATACCTCATCCTGCCATTGATAGCCATTCAAGTCATAGACAATTGATGCTGTTTCTGGCCGCAATTGAGCATAAAAAGCATAGGGATCTGCCTTTAATAATCGCTTTCCATCTAGCGTATCAATTTCATATTTATACAGTTCTCCAAACCAAAGATGGGGAACAAATAATCGCCAAATTCCTGACTGCCCTACTCGCTTTAGGACATGTTGATGACCTTGCCAATTATTAAAGTTCCCAACAACTTTTACCCCTTTCGCATTCGGCGCCCAAAGGGTAAAACGTACACCACGAGTCCCGTTTTCCTCAACTCCATGGGCTCCTAAGAGCTGATAACTGCGAAAATGACTGCCTTCATGAAACAAATATAGATCTTCTTCACTGACTGGTGAAACATCAATTCCCATACAATCCCTCCACCTTTCCCCCTGGCTTTAAGATACAATAATCTCTACAGGTTTTGTATGCCAAATGTCTTCTGCATATTCCGCGATTGTACGATCACTAGAAAAGACTCCTGCTTGCGCAATGTTATGAATACTCATTTGGGTCCATTTATCTTTATTTTTATACTGTTTATCTAATTCTGCTTGGCAGTCTGCATAAGCAGCAAAATCTTGTAATACAAAAAATTCATCATTTTCAGCCAGTATAGAATTATAAAGGGGCCTAAACTCCTCTTTTTGATAGGGTAAAAAGCCATTGACCAGCTGCTCTAAGACAGTTTTAATCCGTATATCACTATTGTATACATTCCAAGCATTGTAGCCGCCATGTATGTAGTAATCAAAGACCTGCTGACTCGTCAGACCGAAAATAAAAATATTATCATCACCAACAGCATTATGAATCTCCACATTTGCTCCATCTAAGGTACCAATGGTAAGAGCTCCGTTGAGCATAAATTTCATATTCCCTGTGCCAGAAGCTTCTTTACTTGCCGTAGAGATTTGCTCACTGACATCTGCCGCAGGAAACAACATTTCCCCAAGTGACACACTATAATTTTCTAAGAAAATTACCTTTAACTTACCTTTTATTGTTTTATCCTTATTAATTAAAGAAGCCAAGACACTGATTAGCTTAATCGTTTGTTTTGCAATATAATAACCAGGTGCTGCCTTACCAGCAAAGATAAAGGTGCGTGGTGTAATAGGCAAATCCGGATTTTCTTTCAAGCGATTATACAAATCCATAATATGGAATATGTTCAGCATTTGGCGTTTATAGGAATGAATACGCTTTATGTGAACATCAAAAATAGAGCGCACATCTACAGTAACTCCAGTTTTTTCTTTAATATATTTAGCCAGTATTTTTTTCTTATTTAGTTTTGCCTTACGCACTCTGTCCTGTACCGACTTATCTGTGGCGAACTTGGAAAATTCTACTAAATTCTGCGGTTCTTTGATCCAGCTTGGCCCGATACATTCCGTTATCAAAGCAGCCAATTCAGGATTTGCTTTCAGCAGCCATCGCCTATGGGTAATGCCGTTAGTCTTATTATTAAACTTTTTGGGGTAAAATTGGTGAAAATCTCGCATAATATGCTCTTTTAAAATATCTGTATGTATTTGCGCCACTCCATTTACACTATGACTGCCAACAACAGCAAGTCTTGCCATATGCACAAGGTCATCAGTAATGACTGCCATTCCTCTAATCTTTTCCCACTGCCCTGGATACCGTTCCCATAATTGATGGCAAAATCGTTCATTGATTTCGTGGACAATCATGTACATTCTCGGCAATAAGCTCTTAAACATACCTACTGGCCAAGTTTCTAAGGCCTCTGGCATGATAGTATGATTCGTATAAGAAATGGTTTCCGTTGTAATCTTCCAAGCATCATCCCAAGATAGGCCTTCTTCATCCATTAACAAACGCATTAACTCCGGTACTGCGATAGCAGGATGTGTATCATTAATATGTACAGCGACCTTTTTAGGAAATAGCTTCATAGATGTATGTCGCTTCTTATACCGCCTAACAATACTTTGTAACCCTGCCGAAACGAAGAAGTATTGTTGTTTTAAACGCAAAAGCCGTCCTTCATAAAAATTATCTTGAGGATAAAGAATTTTCGAAATCAAGCCAACAGAGGTTTTATAGCCCATAGCCTCCAGATACTCGCCACGGTTAAAGGACGCGAAATCGAATCCATCATTAATAGACTCAGCACTCCATAACCGCAAAGTATTCACCGTATTATTTTTATAACCAGCAATGGGAACATCATAAGGCACAGCTAAGACAGCCTCATAATTTTCATGGGTGAATACCCATTTATCACCTTGCTGGTTACATTGAATTGTTCCACCAAATTTTACTTTTACCGACTTATCGGCTTTACGAAATTCCCACGCATAGCCATCTTGAAGCCAATTGTCTGGTAATTCCACTTGATTATGATCTACTATCTTCTGCTCAAATAGGCCATATTTATAACGAATACCGCAACCATGGCCTGGCAAGCCAATTGCAGCCATTGATTCTAAAAAGCAAGCTGCTAAACGCCCCAACCCTCCATTGCCAAGACCAGGATCAGATTCTTCCTTTTCTAAATCATCTAATTGTATGCCTAGTTCTGCCAGGGCCTCTCGATAAGTCTCCTTAGCCCCGTTATTTACCAAATGCATGTCTAAGGCCTTTCCTAAGAGAAACTCCATAGAAAAGTAATATACCTGCTTATCCCCATTCTCAGTATATTGCCTGTTAGTTTCTATCCAATTTTGACTAGTACAATCACGAATAACACGACTTAAAGCCATATATTTATTTGTGATAGACGCTTCCTCAAGTCCCTTGCCAAACATAGTTCTCAGTTTGTTTACAAAAACGACTTTAAATTCATCCTTATCCATTAACATGGAAGCTTGTCCCCCCTATTCAAAACATGTAGTTCTCCAAACATTGGATTTAATTATGATTTAGTTGGACTTTTTTGTTATTCTACTTTCAGTATTACTTTCTCATTTGTTAGTAAAATCCTTCTTTTTTTATTGTAAATTTTTGCATTATTTTGTAAATTGTTATTTGTTTTTCTTCATCAATGTACAACATTATTCTACAGAAGAAAAATTTGAGGATATACTGTTTATCAAAGTATACCCTCAATAGCCTTTTATCCCCTTATATGCGACTTTTTCAAATTCCAAATTTTATAAGAGTATTCTTGTATCGTTCTATCACTGGAGAATATGCCCGAGTGAGCAACATTATGAAGGCACATTGATCGCCACTGCTCCTGATTACGATACTTAGCATCAAGTAATCGTTGGGCCTCTGCATAAGCAGAAAAATCTTTAAGTACAAAAAACTCATCATTATTACGCAGCAAGTAATCATATAGAGGTCTAAATTCTTCTTTTTCACCATGTAGGAAGCCATTAACTAATTGCTCCATTACTTTCTTTACCCGCCCATCCTGATTATAGATATCCCACGCATTATATCCTCCATGGGCATAATAAGCTAAGGCCTGCTCTGCTGTAAGGCCAAAAATAATAATATTTTCCGGCCCCACTGCTTCCTCTATTTCGATATTAGCGCCATCTAACGTTCCAATTGTGACAGCTCCATTCATCATAAATTTCATATTCCCTGTACCAGAAGCTTCCTTACTAGCCGTTGAAATTTGCTCGCTAACATCCGCAGCCGGAAAGACTATCTCACCAATTGATACACCGTAGTTTTCCATAAAGACTACCTTTAATTTATCTTGGATTGTCTTATCATTATTAATGATTGCCCCAAGGCTATTTATTAACTTTATCGTTTGCTTTGCAATATAATATCCTGGAGCCGCCTTGCCGGCAAAAATAAATGTCCTTGGCATTATATCAAGATTAGGATTTTCTTTTAACTGGTTATATAAATGCATAATATGCAACACATTTAGTATCTGACGTTTATATGCATGAATACGCTTAATTTGCACATCAAAGATAGATTGAGTATTTACTGTTATATTATATTTTTCTTGAATAATCTGGGCCAATTTTTCTTTATTCCTACGTTTTATATCCGCCAATTGCTCTTTAAAAGCAACATCGTGATCAAATCTTCTTAAAAGCAGCAGTTCACTCGGATTGGAAATCCAATTCTCGCCAATTGATTTATTTATTAATTCTGCCAAGGTTGCATTGGCTTTTAACAGCCAACGTCGATGAGTGATACCATTCGTTTTATTATTAAACT
Source organism: Pelosinus sp. IPA-1 (assembly GCF_030269905.1). Lineage (NCBI taxonomy): Bacteria > Bacillati > Bacillota > Negativicutes > Selenomonadales > Sporomusaceae > Pelosinus > Pelosinus sp. IPA-1. Next base: position 242,857 of record NZ_BSVC01000009.1, read on the forward strand.
TACGGGGATCATACTCATAAAACTTATGCATTATATATTTTTGCAAAATTTGAGTATGTAACTTGGCTACACCATTTACGCTATAACTGCCCACTACTGCCAAACGGGCCATGTGAACTAAACCATAGGAAATAATAGCCATGTCTCCAATATAGCCCCATTGCCCTGGGTAACGATCCCATAGTTCTTGACAAAATCTCTTATTAATTTCCTCGATTATCATATAAATACGTGGCAATAGGGATTTAAATAGATCTACTGGCCATGTTTCTAGTGCCTCAGGCATAACGGTATGATTGGTATAAGATATTGTTCTCGTTGTAATTCGCCATGCTTCATCCCATCCAAGCCCTTCTACATCGATTAGAATACGCATTAATTCAGGTACCGCTAGGGCTGGGTGAGTGTCATTAATGTGGACCCCAATCTTTTCAGGAAAAGAATGGAAGCTCCAGTACGTCCGTTTAAAACGACGAATAATGCTTTGCAAACCCGCTGAGACAAAAAAATACTCCTGCTTTAAGCGTAATAAGCGCCCCTCTACAAAAGTATCATCGGGATACAGGTATTTTGAGATCCTTTCTACGGAGTTCTTGTACTCAAGAGCTTTTATATAATCTTCTCTGTTGCAACTTGTTAAATTGACGTCACTTTGTGCTAATTCAGCACTCCACAACCGTAACGTATTTACCGTATTTACATGGTATCCTACCATGGGAACATCATAAGGTACCGCTAAAACGACCTCTACATTTTCTTGCACAAAATGAATTCTACCATCTGCATCCTCTCTTCCAACTACTTGCCCCCCAAATTTAACCTCTACCGATTTATCGGGCTTACGATATTCCCATATATACCCATCTTTAAGCCAATTATCAGGCAGTTCCACTTGGTAGTTTTCGACAATCTTTTGCTCAAACAGGCCATAAGTATAGCGAATACCACAACCATGCCCTGGAAACCCTAATGCTGCCATCGAGTCAAGGAAACAAGCCGCTAGCCGCCCTAATCCTCCATTTCCTAGCCCCGCTTCAGGCTCCTCATCTAATAATGTATTTAAATCAATTCCTAGCTCGGCTAACCCTTTCTCGCAAACTTCTCTTAGCCCCATGTTTATCAAATTCATTTCCAGCTGCTTGCCTAATAAAAATTCAATCGAAAAATAGTATAGCTGTTTTTCCCCACGAAATCGATATTGTCGATTTGTTTTTATCCAGTTAGGACTTATATAGTCACGCAGAAGACTTCCTAATGCCACATATTGATCATAAGTACTTGTTTCATCAATGCTTTCTCCATGTAATGCCTGTAATTTAGCGCAATAAAGCTTTTTAAAACTTTCTTTATTTATCAACAAAAAAAACCTCCTGAAAGACTCGATTCTGAAGGATTATCTTTTGTTCGCAATGTTTTTCCTATTTTATATGATAGTGCCCTTCTCTACGACCAAAGGATAGTTCGTCTCTCCTTTGAGCCACTTTCCCTTAGTAATACAAACATTTTTATCACATATCACATTTTCAATAATGGCATTTTCAGCAATTTCACACTTTTGCATAATGATACTATCTTTAATATATGCTCCTTTATGAACTTTAACTCCGCGAAACAATATGCTGTTTTCTACCCGCCCTTCAATAATACATCCATTGGCTACCATTGTATTGAAAGCCCTGGCATTCTCCTTATACTTAACAGGAGCCTCGTCTTTCACTTTTGTATACACCAATCCTGATCTAAAAAATAACTCTTCCCACTTTTCTGGCTTCAACAATTCCATGTTATGCCGATAATAATTTTTTATGGAATCAATTCTAGCTATGTAGCCTTTATAAGGAAAGCCAAACATTTTTAATTGATTTACATTTTTTATAAGAACATCTTTTACAAAATCCCAGCCACCCCGAGTATGGCAATCTTTAATCAGCTCTACTAATAAGCTTTTCTTTATAATGTACATTTCCATGGATACTTTTCGCGAAGTGGTCTTTTGAGATATAATCCCCATATCCACGATACGGCCATCAGGCTGACAATCTAAGATAGCATATTGGGATATATCTTCTTCGACATCATCTTCTTTATACAGTACCGTAATATCAGCTCCCGTGTCTTGATGAAACTTAAAGACTTTGCGGTAATTCAGATTACAAACAATATGACCGCCAGCAATTAACATATATTCCTGCCTGCTACTCTCAATATAATCTAAATTATTATAAAAGTTTTCGATATTCCCCCGACAGCCACCAGGCGAACACGGATTCTGATTAGGGGGCAAAATAAACAATCCATCCCTTTTTCTCGCTAAGTCCCAATCCTTACCAGACCTTAGATGATCCATTAATGCCCGATATTTATCATGTACCAAAATTCCTACATTCTGCATGCCTGAGTTAACCATGTTAGACAACATAAAATCCACGAGCCGATACCTTCCACCAAAAGGAAGGGCTGCTAACGGTCGTCCCTTTGTAAGTTCTTTTAGTAAATCCTGACCTTCGTTTAAATTAATAATACCCATTACATTTTGCATTTTATCCCACCTGTTTCTGTGTACTTATCATACTATTATCTAAAACTTGCGCATTACTTGGAATGACGATATTTTCCTCAATCACGGTAATCTCCAATTGATCTTTTGCACCAATTACAGCGCCCCTTTCTACCAGGCTCTTACGACCAATAATTCCTCGATATACATGAGCATTCTCACAAATCGTTGCATAAGGCATAATAATTGAATCTTTAACGACGGCTCCTTTACCAATATGTGCCCCTGGGAAAATTACAGAGTGATCAACTTCACCTAAAATAGAGCACCCCTCGCCAACTAGGGAGCGAGTTAAGCTGGCTGTTACCCCTACATAATGAGGTGGTCTCGTCGCATTGACCGAGTAAACACGCCAATTAGGATTATGTAAATCTAGTTGAGGATCATCTTCTAATAAATCCATATTTGCTTCCCAAAAGCTCTCCACTGTCCCTACGTCTTTCCAATAGCCCTTAAAATAATATGCATATAAGCGGTGGCCATCTGCAAGCAGCTTAGGAATGACATCTTTGCCAAAATCATGACTAGAAAGAGCATTTTTTCGATCTTCCTCCAAGCTCTTTCTTAGTAAACGCCAATTAAAAATATAGATGCCCATGGATGCTAAGTTACTCTTAGCTTCTTTAGGCTTTTCTACAAATTCGGTTATCCTGCCTGTTGTATTCGTATTCATAATGCCAAATCGGGAGACCTCATGCCATGGTACTTCTATTACAGAAATAGTAACCTCGGCTTTTTGTTTTTTATGATGTTCTAGCATAAGAGAATAATCCATATTGTAAATATGGTCACCCGACAACACCAGTACATAATTTGGATTCATCATATCAATAAAATTTAAGTTTTGATAAATAGCATCTGCTGTTCCCTTATACCATTCGGCACTTCCCTCTTGAGCATAAGGCGGCAAAACATAAACGCCTCCATCTCTACGATCCAAATCCCATGAACTGCCGATTCCAATGTAACTATGCAAAGCCAATGGACGATATTGAGTTAATACTCCTACCGTATCAATCCCTGAATTATGGCAATTGCTTAAAGGAAAATCAATGATACGATATTTACCCCCGAAAGGCACGGCGGGCTTTGCGATTTTCTGCGTTAGACTCCCTAGCCGACTTCCCTGCCCCCCTGCCAATATCATGGCAACACATTCCTTTTTACGCATAGAATAAATCCCCCATTCATTTTCTAACCACACTACAAAAATTCATGCAGCCCATTTCCTATCCTATGCACTACTGTTTATCCTCATGACTAAATTATTGTGCATTTAAAATATGTAAAATTTTACCTATTCCTTATTTGACGTAATACTATCAATTCCCTTTGGGGAATTTGTAATCCGTAAAACAAAATAACCACAGAATTAGAGAGAATTCTTCAATAAATACCATCACCTTCTCTTTCCTTGCAAGAGTTGAAGTTATTTCTTAGCAAAGCGAAGCCAGTTACTAATAGCCAAAAAAAATCAGATGCAGTTGTAATAACTACATCTGATTTTCTATTTATTTTCCAGTAATTTGACAAATGTATTCACTAAATGAGGATCAAATTGGGTTCCTGCGCATCCGTTTAACTCCGCTAATGCCTCGTGCTCTTTCATCGCTTTACGATAAGGACGATCGTTTGTCATAGCATCATAGGCATCTACAATTGATAGCATACGGCATTCTATGGGAATATTATCTCCCTGGATACCAAAGGGATATCCCTGACCATCCCACCATTCATGATGCTTAAGTATCCACTCCGCAATCGGCTCTAGATCAGGGGCCGACCGGGCAATACGATAACCGATCTCAGCATGCTGCCGCATAACAATTGTTTCATCTACAGTTAAACGACTAGGTTTAAACAAAATGTGATCTGGAATTCCAACTTTGCCAAGATCGTGAAATTGTGCAAATAAACGAAGATCTGCTAACTTTTGTTCCGGCAAACCGATAGCCGTTGCGAGAGCGACAATCAAGTTTTTCAGGCGATCGCCATGCCCTTCTATAATAAAATCTCGAGCTTCTAGAGCACTCATCAACGCCTGAACAATCGCGCTCTTTGTACTTTTATGCCTATGTAACTTTTCTCTATACATGTAGTTATCTGCTTCCTTAAACAGCGCATCCACATCCGTCGGCATCTCTTTACTTACAGCGAAGCCCATAGATAAACTAATTGGTACTTTAGGGCTTGTTTCATTATACTCTTCTATTATTGTTCGCGTTCTTGAGCACGCGGCTTTAAGGGCAGATATGGAATTCGTCGGAAGAAGTATTGCAAATTCATCCCCACCAATACGGGCTATCAAATCATCTGGACGAAACGACTTTTTTAGAACTTGAGCAACTGCTTTTAAAACTTCATCACCCATGCTATGCCCCAAGGTATCATTAATCAATTTCAAGCCATCTAGATCACAAATAATCAATCCTATAGGAATCTCTCGAGCATTCCCTCTGCGTTTCATTTCTTCTTCAAAATAGGCACGATTATATAAACCTGTCATTGCGTCATGCAAACTAATATAAGCAAGTTTCTCCTCGATCTGCTTGCGATCCGTTACATCCCGGATAACTACCAGTACCTCTTCGTTACCACTTGGTAAAATTCTTGCTTCATAATGATAATGCCCTTGATCCACTATTACCTCAAATTCATACATCTGAAAGGTTTCTTTTATAATCGCTTGCTCAATTGCAAGCATTATCTGCTCGGAAACCCCTTCACGAAACACCTCAATCACTCTTTTATAAACCTTATCTGATATCAAATAATAGGGTAATTGACCTTTTATTTTACACTCAACTAATGTCCCATCGCGTTTAATTAGAAACATGTCATCAGGCATTGCATCAATCAGTGCCTGATTATTTGCTTGCATTTTATAAATTTCCAGTTCTCTCTTTTTTCTTTCTCTAATATCACGAACTACAGCCAATATACGATCATCATCGCCAATTTTAGCATATTTCAAATTTACTTCAACCCAAATACGTTCTCCTGCCTTGTTTTGAATTACCCATTCAAAAAGCTGTGGTTTACCCTGGGCTGCCTGACTAAGCCACTCTCTTGCTTCTTTTCTGCCGTAGGGGGATTCCTGTTTTCCCAGTCCATCTAAACCTCGTGAAATAATCTCTTCATGTGTTAATCCATATAGTTCTTGCGCTTTTCTGTTGCTATCTATAATCTCAAAGGTCTTAGCATCATGTACAAATATCCCATCATTCGCAGTATCAAATATTGCGTGATAATGGGCTTGGGAGATCTCTAGAGCCTTCTCTGCATATCTTCTTTCGTTTAATTCGTTTTTATATGTTGTCAAAAGGTTTGTATTATCCAATGCAATGGAGGATAATTCTGCAAAACGATTGAGTAAGTCAACCTCACGGGCAGTGAATTTTCTTTCAGGTTCTGCATAAGACAATCCTAATGTACCAAATACTCTCCCTTCGGATTTAAAAGGTACTTGTACCGTACAATGCATTTGATCAAAGTAGGAATCTTTCAAGCGTTTGTGCCAAGTACTATAGTCATCTACGATCATCAATTCCCCAGTTCTATACACTTCACCTACAAGTCCGTCGATCAGCTGGTCAGTTCTTCCCTTATCTTGATTATAATTTCCAATACCGACAAGCCTTTTGTAAACTCCTTTGGGGGCATCAATTAGGCAAATATATCCGTGAGGCGTCCCAACTAATTTGGCTGCGCTTTCTACAATATCTTCGATTAACTCGCTGGAATCAAGTCGATTCATAAGCCCCAATGCAGTTTCATTTAAAGAGCCCAATACTAAATTTTGTTTTTGAATTTCTTGCTCCCGGTTTAATAGCTCGTCTAGCTGCTGACGCAACTCCTCTTCAGAAGCTAATCTTTCTTCTCCTAAATTCTCAAGAGCAACATTCTGTTCCATTAATATTTTATGAGATTGTTTTACCATGCCATACAAGAGCCATCCTGTACATAAAACAAAAAACCAACCTTTAGAAATAGAAAGCAGCGTTATTATTCCTGGATCGGAGAATACCCTTTCTATTATTTTATCGGAAAATAAAATCCACATAATTCCAATGATGATGTAAGTAACTGTAATACGCAATGCATTCCATCCAATCAAATTCATAATAATCACCACTCTTTCATCGTTATTTTCCTAAACATTAATGCTTATTTTTATCCATAAGATGGATCTATGTCCATTCCTTTCCTTATTCTTCGACATTTTTTTTATTTTTCCTATTTAAGATGCCATTTTTTCTAATAAATACTAAATAACTCTTATTATTAATTGCTCTGCTAAAATAAAAAAAAAGCCACTCCCACAGGAATGGCCTTTTCAACTACTATATAAAGCAATTTTTTATCAGCTTTTAAACGCGTCATAAATCTTTTGATACTCTGGCGTTGGAGAAATTGGTGTGTAAATATACAGATGAACCCCATTTGGATCGTTAACTACAAAACTTCTCTCTCCCCAATGCTTATTCTGTAGTTCTTGATAAATATTAACTCCCTCTTCCTTTAAACGATGGTATTCAGCATCTACATCATCTACCTGAAAAGAAAGAATTAGACCCTTACCATTAAAAAATTCGCCCTCTTCTCTTTGAGGCAATGTAAAACTTATGCCATTTGTCGGCAAATCCTTTGCAATTAGCTCTATGTACCAATCACTTTCATAGACAAGTTGAAAGCCAAAATGACGAATATAAAATTCTTTGGATTCTTGCAGCTTATTTGTATTAATCGTTGAATCAACACGTTTTATTTTCATGAAAAACCTCTCCTCTCGCTAACTCGTGAATCTTTATTTTAGAAAATTGAAACTCAATATAGATATGTTGTAAAAGTAAATTAGTCCACATATTAATTATATTATTTATTCCACGTTTTATACTAAATTCCTCCAAAAAAACAGTATCAAACATAATACAATCCTTTTTTCCCTTATCAGCCTAAATCGCAGATAAAAGTAAAGGTACTTCACACCCTATTATTGCGGATGAGTCGGATAAAAGCATCTATATACTAAGGTAATCTTGCGCCCTACGATCAAATGATCTCTCCTTACAATTTACGCTCTTTTAAATTTCGATAAAAAAAAGAAAAAGCCCTCCCCTCAATCACCAAACTATGACAGTTTTAGCTAAAAGCCCCACTAATATCAAATACCGCTGTTATAGAACAGCGGTATTTGATATTATATCTTCAGTTACAAATTTGAGTTTCTCCCAGACTTAAGTAGTCGGTAATGCCTCTCGCAATTGCCGCCGCTAATTGGTCTCGCTTGGCCTCATCAGCAAGTAATGTTTCCTCATCCTTATTTGAAATAAAGGCTGTTTCTATAAGAACCGCAATACAATTTGTAATACGCAAAACATAAAAATTGCCGCTTTTCACACCACGATCAACCGTCCCTATACTGCTAACTATCTGTTGTTGAATACAAGCAGCAAGTTTTTCGCTATCACTACCAAGTTCATAGCAATAGGTTTCCGTACCTTTTGCATTTGCATCAACAGCTACGTTGCAGTGTATGGAAATAAACAAATCGGCTCCAAATCGATTCGATGCATCTGTAATTTGAGACAGCGTATTTTCTTGTACCTCTAAAACATCGCAATCTACAGCACGAAGATAATTTGCAACCCTTGACATTAAATCACAATTGACATCTGACTCTCGCAAACCCGTAGGTCCAACTGCACCACTATCCCGTCCAGGATAATGCCCTCCATTAACAGTTATTTTCATTTACCACGCCCCCTTTATAAACTCATTTATAGTTGATTACATTCTTATCCAGCTTATAATTCAACCAATAAAAAATTATTTTATAATAAGTTGTAACACTGTACCTTATTTATAGATATTTCATATTATGCTACAAAATCACGAACTGCCCAAACAAAATAAGAAAAGACTTGGCTTGTGCCAAGTCCACGGACGCAGGCAGAAGCCTTAGTCGTTCTTACTTGGAATCAAGAAAGTATATATACTTTCTCATTCCGCAAAATACCCCGCATTCTGCGGGGCTCACATTACTACTAATTTGCTATATATGCTTACTCTTTAAGTTATTGTCTACAAATCATATAGGTCCTTTGCCAATTTATGGTTACTAATGCTTGTATTCAAAAACCCTAATGCATTCCAAAAATCACATCTAAATTTATCCATTATTATATTAATAGTTAAACCTTCCACATTAAACTCATCTAATATAGTCCTATCAGTTAGATAGGCATCAAGTACCCCTTGTAATCTTTCATCGATGATACTTAAGTCATAGAATATCATGTCTATCTCACCTTCATCTGAATAGCCTTCTTCCAATAGTATATTATTTATAATCCTTTTATCAAAAGTAATCATATTCCCTCCTATTTTCTTCTCTTTTCCCTTTTGTCATATTTTTAGGATATACTACCATAGGAAATATTTCCTCCCCTAAAAGGTGTAGACTTTAATATTTTTTTCACGAATTTTTTTAAAAATAATTCTCAAGAGCCTTGATTTCACTGAAGCTGATTATAGACTCAGCCTGCAGACCTACTCATCCCGAATGACGTTTTATAGAAGTCACATGTGCACAACCCTTTATTTTATTTTACGATCATTATATTTTGTGGATAACCCTGTTTATAAACTGTGAATTATTGTGGATAACTCTATTTTATTTCTATATGCATTACCAGGAACATATTTTTTTTACAATAAGAGAAACCTATTATATTCTAAGGATTTGTAACTATAAAATTATGTAGTTTCTCTTTATTATTCTGATAGGTTTACTATTACCTAAATAAACCTTTGCAGCCTTACAAAAGTAGAATACGGACTATAGCAGGGACAATTACGAAATACAATTTTTTTTGATTCTTTCCCCATATAATCCGCGTCGATTTTAGAAAGGTGTCGACTTATAAAAAAGGAAACCATGCCAGTAATTGAAATCTAAATTCACTAGAAAAGCAATAAAAATCAGACAAGTAATCTTGTCTGATTTCATTTTATATCTAATTGCATCACTACATTCCATGTTTATTTTTGAGAATTTTAATGAAAGTTGCTCTGAGACTAATTGAAAAAGAGGAAAAGCAAAAAGGATATATTAAATCCCCCGCTCGCTGTTGTTTATTTTATAAAAAAATACTTATCAACTGCGTATACTAGACGCAAGTTTTAATCATTATTCGTATTTTTCCCATTCTTCATTTTCATATGTTTCAATATATGCGACTCCATACTTTGATTGCCATTCAACAACTTTATCACGAGCTTCTTCGATAGTTGAACCAGGAGATAACTCAAAATAGTAATAGTTGTTTTTAAACCGTTCATAAGCAACTACTCTAATTTTATTATGAATCATTTTAATTCCCCCTATAGGAATAAATCCCTATTATTCTTTTATTTTCTTACGTCTCTCAAAATCAACTAACTCTCTAATTTTAGCATGGGTCATAATTTCTAGTTCTCTCGTAAGATCCCCTAATAGTGTCTCGATCTGTTCTTCACTAGCCTCAGTAAAGTATTTTTTCGTTAATTGTTTTAATTCTTCATAATTTAGCATTTTTCAATACCCCTATTCCATAATAATTATTATCATTTCGTCACTAGTATATTTATCCCTTGTCAGTTAATATTATTTTTTCTCAATAAGCCACTTTCTCTCTTCATCGAATAAATAGACTTGTTTGTTGCATCCTGCAAGTATACCATATTCCTAGACCGCCATCCTTCAACGCTGGTGCCTGTCGCCATCTAAAATTCTATCAATTTGAAATACCCGCCCGTCTTCCCATTTGATAGTTAGTGGTCTAACCTTACCATCTATGTAATGTTCAGCTGTAATTTGCACGAGACTTTACTCATATTCAACACTCCCCAAGTAGAACACACGTTCGTTATAATTATAAAATTTAAACGCCTATAAATCAAGTAGCAGATTTTTATTTTTTTAACTGCCTCACCAGTTACCACCATTTACTTTTTAAAAGCCGACATAGCAAAGAAACTTTGTTAAAACTGTGTTTTTCCTGTACATAGACTTTCACTAATACACATTCCGTAATAACAATAAATTCAACTACCAAATGCAATTTTTTTCATTCTTTATCCGTACGTATGAATCGAATTTTAGATAGGTCTAAATAGAATAAAAGCCGTCCACCTTAATTAAAGATGAACGGCTGCAATACTACTTAGTAAGTGGTATTACCTCGAAGCTAATAATTTTATCAAATGCCAAATATTCTTTACCAACAGTCTTATTTAGCATATAACTCTTAGCAGCGGCACTTGTATAATTATTGAACCAATTAACAAAGCCTTCAATTTCAGCAGTAGATAATTCATATTCTCGCTCATTCGAGTTATTCATGGTAACTTGTAATAATGAAATTCCACTTTCTACTGGTGCTGCAATAGGCATTGCTGATGCCTCATTTGAAGTAGCGCTTTCATTTCCGCTACCATCTAATGCAGTAACTACATAGTAATAGGTAGTACCGTTAGTCACTGTATTATCGACAAAAGTTGTACCAGTTACGTTGGTAGCAATAGTTGTATATGGACCTCCTACAGTTGTTGAACGTTTAACGTTGTAAGCTTTTGCTCCAACGCCTGCCGTCCATGAAAGTGAAATTTGGGAGTCCCCTGGGTTTAAAGTTAAATTTTGAGGAGCCCATTCATGTGGATCAGGTGCTGTTGTATTGTCACAAAGTGAAAGTGCACTACCAGGGACGACTTGACAAAGAACATACAGTGGCTTGGCTAATGAGTTTAGATCATCAAATCTAGCACTAATGGCTACGCCATTTTTTTTATAACACATAGTTCCCGCATCAAAATCAATATCTGTTGTAATAATATCACCTGTTACAATTGATGTGTCTACTACCGGGCTAGAAAATGCTTTCGTTGTTGCCAATCCCCTCTGATTTGCTACCATACTAAGCGGATAATATCCTGTGAGGTCAGAAGACTTACTACCCACACCAATTACAGCAGAATTACCTTTATCCAGCTTGCATGAAAAGCTCAATTTCCCTGTCGTATACTCAGTATCCCCTAACGACGCAGTACCCCAATAACGCCCATCATTACCATTAATTGTATTCCCTCCGTTGGATAAATCTACTCTAGTATTTCTAGTAAAAAACATAATTAACACTCTCCATTTTAATATTTATATTTTTTAATTCAAGCCAACATAGCCAAGGAACTCTATTAAAAATGCGTATTTCCTTTATGTCGGCTTTCACTAATACACATTCCGTAGTAACTATAAATTCAACTACGGAATACAAATTTATTTCCTATTCTTTATCCGTGCAAAATAGCTTACTTCTAAATAGATAAAAAGCCCCGCCCTACCAATTAAGGTAAGACGGTGCTTAGTGTTTACCAAGGCAGCATCTCTACGCAGTTAGTGGTATCACTTCAAAGCTGATGATCTTCTCAAAGGATAAATATTCTTTACTCTTCTGTTCAGCCTTACTAAATACATATCCTGTTGTTCCTGTACCAATCGTACGGTTAAACCATTTTACAAAATCATCAATTTCAGACGTGGACAACTTATATTCTCGTTCGCTAGAATCACTCATAGTAATCCGTAACAATCCATATCCACTTGGAGCTTTCGGAGTTGCAAATGCTTCATTTGAATTAGTACTTTCATTTCCACTTGCATCAACTGCAGTAACTACATAGTAATAGGTAGTGCCATTAGTCACTGTTTTATCTACGTAATTCGTACCATTTACATTAGTAGCAATAACTGTATATGGACCGCCTGCAGTTGTAGAACGTTTTACGTTATAACTGATTGCATCAGCGACTGCATCCCATGAAAGAGTCACCTGGGAATCACCTGCGGTTGCAATTAGGTTGGTTGGAGCATTAATAACAACTGGATGGGTGAAATCCGATGTCCAGCGAGCTACGTTTGAAATACGGAATTCGTCAACATAGCCATCGAAAAAGCATTTATCATATGCCTCCGTATTACTCCATCCTCCAGTACCTATAACTACTGACCTCCCCATAGGAAGTGCTCCTGTATAAGGCAGAGTGCCTATCAAGGTTCCATCAACAAATCCATATAATGTGCTTTCTTTACGAACAAAAGCCAAATGATACCATTGATTTAACTTAAGATTAGGAGTAGCCCCCATTAGATAGGTTTTGCCGTTAACTGTAATTTGAAATTCCAATGTCCCACTCACATAGACAATACCAAAGTAATTGCCATCATCTTTATAAGAATTTATTACCCATTCTATACTACCTGCTGATGTAAACATTGCATACGTCTCAAAGGTCCAATCAGATGATCCAAATTGCAAATCATTTGTGATTGGAGTAGAAATATAAGAAGATGATGCTTTGGGAACATATAAGCTACTGCTCCCATTCTTTTTTTGCACCGTACTTGTTGCCGCTCCCCCCTTCACTGTCCAAACCTTCCCGCACTCATCTTTCACACCATCCTCAAAATGCAATAACGATACTGTGTATTGATCAACTTCATACATAAATTATTACCTCCATTTATTTTATTTAAAGCCAACATAGCCAAAGAACGCTTATTTTAAATGTGTGTTTCCTGTATATCGGCTTTCACTAATACACATTCCGTAGTAACTATAAATTCAACTACAGAATGCATATTTTAAAATTATATGTTACAAAAACCATAATTTAATGATGCAGTAAATTACAATTATACAAATTATCATTTTTTACAAGGTAGATGCTATAAGCTTTAACGTGTGAGCAAATATCCTCCTGCAACAGTGCCAATTATCCATTCGATACGTTCCTTCTTACGAGAGGATTTTTCTTTGTCTAACTCTTTAGCGTGTATCTTTGATTGTTTTTCTAGTTCTTGATTAGCTATTAATCTCGCTTGAGCATTCGCCATTTCTGTAACATCTATTTTAGTAGTGGAAGATGTAGAAAATCTAAGCTCACCATTCTCACCTATCTTAACATCAGGCTGTCCTGATACGTTAGGCACTTCAACCTCTTGACCATTCACGATAGCAATAACTTTACCTTGTTTCTCTACAAATTGCAGGATAGCTCCCTCTTGGCTTGGTGCTTGCACAGCTACCTCCCTTATTGTCTCGGTTTTAGTATTTATGACTTGCGGGGGCAACGTGACAACGGTTTGTGTATTGGCTTTCTGCGCTTGATCAATGATTTGCTGCTTCCACTCTTTATATTCGGCATTCCCAAAATAAAATAGGGCCAGCAATAGTGCTAACCCCAATAGATATTTCCAGTTGTTTGAGATAAATGTTTTTCCTGTTTCTAAATTTATCATGCTACATACCTCCCACGTAATCAGTTACACCCCTAGCAATAGCGGCAGCAAATTGATCACGCTTACTTTCGTTTGCAAGCAAGGACTCATCTTCAGCATTGGAAATAAAGGCTGTCTCAACTAGAACCGCTACTGCATCAGAATTGCTCAATACATATAGTCCGTTGACATGTGGCGTAGCATTTTTAATACCACGGTCAACTGTAGCCAGTGTATTAATAATTTGTGATTGGATACATGTTGCTAGTTTCTCACCGCCTACCGATCCATTGCAGTACCACGTTTCAGTACCCTTAGCCTCAGTATTTCCTGCAGCATTGCAATGAATTGAAACGAATAAGTCTGCACCAAAGGAATTAGATGCATCGATGATTTGATATAGTTCGTTTTCCTGTACTTCTAAAACATCATACCCAACTACACGAAGGAAGCAGGCTACATGCTTCATAATGTCCCTTGCCACAACTGCCTCTTGCAAACCAGTTTCACCAACTGCTCCACTATCCTCCCCTGGGTAATGTCCACCATTAATTGTTATTTTCATGTTATTATTCCTCCTCATGTAATTTTGGCGTATTAGTAGTCTTTTGCATTTTGCGTATAGCGGCTACTTCCATATCAATGATCCAGCCTATTAAGACACTTGGAATAATTAGTTTTTGCCATCCTAGCACCTCATTTATCTGCTGGATAGCCACTCTTCGTTTATCAGCATTCTCCATATCGTCAGAGAA